>DASTVC010000482.1:0-7258 GCA_035759295.1 Longimicrobium sp.
TGTATCCTGGCGCCGACTGAGAAATCTACTCGCTGCTGCTCGTAGCTAGACTCGCAGCACCGACCTGCGGACGGCTTTAACGCGAGGACTGCCACACGCGCCGGGGTTCTCGCGCCGCACCACCCTGTCATTTCGAAGGAGGCGCCGCACGGACCTCTCCCTCACTCTGCACCTTTGCGCCGACTGAGAAATCTACTCGCTGCTGCTCGTAGCCAGTGTCACGGCGCCAGCCTGCGGCGGGGCTTTGGGAAGACCGGGAAACAGTTCCTCCGAGAGATCAACCCACCCGGGATTTCCCGCCTCGATCAACTCACCCTTTTTCTTCCGCGACCACTTCTTGACCTGCTTTTCGCGTGCGATCGCGGCGTTCACGTCCGTCGTGTGCTCAAGGTGCACGAGACGGTGGATATTGTAGCGAGCAGTAAATCCGTCAGCGAGCTTGAACCTGTGCTCGTACACGCGGCGACACAGATCATTGGTCATGCCCACGTACAATCTTCGCGACAGGCTGGCGACGATGTATACGTAGTAGTTGCCGGGCATTTGCGCGTCTGGTTCGCACGGGGTTCCGGATTACGAAGATCCGTCCGTGAGTTATTGAGTGTTCGGGCCTGCTACGAGCAGCAGAAAATAGATTTCTCAGTCGGCGCCAAGGTTTCCAACGAAGGCAAGTTCAGCGCGGCGCCTCCTTCGAAATGACAGAGCGGCTGGCGGCTTGCCCTGCTTGGGATCCCGCGAACCCCATCCGCTCGCTGTTGAGTGTCTGGGCACGCCACGAGCAGCAGAAAGTAGATTTCTCAGTCGGCGCCAAAGTATCCAACGAGGGGCGAGTTCAGCGCGGCGCCTCCTTCGAAATGACAGTTTGGTGGTTCGGGTGGTTCTACAATGCGCGCGGAGTTGACGGTGCGTCAATAGCCTTGAAACGACAAACGGCCCCGCGTGCGCGGGGCCGTTCGTCGTCGTCATCCTCAGCTGCGGGGGGATCGATCCTCGTCGATCAGGCCGGTGCTGGGGACGGGCTGGACGGAGCCCTGCACCGTCAGCGGCGTGTGCTCGTCGGCGTCGATCACGGCCGCCTCGTCGACGTCGCGATCGCCTACGTCGTTCACGATCATCACCAGGGCGGCGGCCACGAGCAGCGACGCGCCGCCGATCATGACCATGTACAGTGATGCATTGGGGTTATCGGGCCCGAACGCGGCGCGGATGAACCGTCCGAACAGCAGCGCCGCCAGGATCTCGGGGATGACGATGAAGAAGTTGAAGATGCCCATGTACACGCCCATCCGGTGCGGCGGCAGCGCGCCGGAAAGAATGGCAAACGGCATCGACAGGATGGAGGCCCACGCGATGCCTACGCCCACCATCGTCAACGTAAGCAGGTACCTGTCGTGGATGAGGTACACGCTCAGCAGGCCCAGCCCGCCGCACGCCAGCGCCAGCGCGTGCGTCATCTTGCGGCTGGTGGCGGCCGCCACCTTCGGGAGCAGGAACGCCACGGCAAAGCAGACGATGGAATAGACGGAGAACATGAGCCCGCCCCATTCGGTTCCCCTGGCGTACTCGCTCGACTGCGGGTCGGTCGCGCCGAACACGTGGGACGCGACCGTGATGCCGTAGAACATCCACATGCAGAACAGGCCCAGCCAGGTAAAGAACTGCACCACGGCCAGCTGCTTCATGGTCCGCGGCATCTGGCGGATGGAGGTGGCGATCTCGCCGAACAGCGCGCCCACCCCGCCGCGGCCCTTCTTTTCCCGCTCGAACGCCGCCATGTCCTCCGGCGGGAACTCGGTGGTGGTGAACACCGTCCACAGCACGCACAGGAGGAAGACGACTGCGCCGGCCTGGAACGAGTACTTCACCGTGAGCGGAATGCCGCTGGCCGTGGTGCCCTCGACGCCCATCCGGCTCAGGACGTACGGCAGCGCGTTGGCGAAGGTGGCGCCGACGCCGATGAAGAACGACTGCATCACGAAGCCCGCGGTGCGCTGCGTGACGTCCAGCTTGTCGGCCACGAAGGCGCGGAACGGCTCCATGCTGATGTTGATGGAGGCGTCCAGGATCCACAGCAGGCTGGCCGCCATCCACAGCGTGCTGGACGTCGGCATGAAGAACAGCGCGATGCTGGCCAGGATTGCGCCCGTAAGGAAGTACGGCCGGCGCCGGCCCAGCGGCCCCCAGGTGCGGTCGCTAAGCGCGCCCACGATGGGCTGCACCAGCAGGCCGGTCATGGGCGCCGCCAGCCACAGGATCGGCACCTCGTCCGGTTTGGCGCCCAGGTGCTGGTAGATGGCCGACATGTTGGCCAGCTGCAGCCCCCAGCCAAACTGAATGCCGAGAAAGCCGAAGCTCATGTTGAACATCTGGGGAAAGCTCAGGCGCGGTCTTCTGGTCACGAGGTCCTCGTGGGGGTGGTTGGGGGCATCATCGGGATCACTGGGATGGCTGCGGGACGAGCTCGGGCCGGGTGGATCCTACGGCGTCGCGCTGCGCGCGGTGCCCCTCCCCCGGCCCCACCCCGTTCGTTCCTCACGGAGAGGGGAGAATTCGATCGCGCTCCGCCGCCTGCGGTGCGCACCACTCCTCCCCCGCGGTTTGGGGGAGGGGTCGCCCGCCGTCGCGAGGAACGAGCGAAAGGCCGGGCGGGGGTGAGGGCCCACCCTCACGGACAGTCGCTGCTAAACTCCAGCACGTGGATCGTCATCGGCGCCAGCGTCCGGAACGGAACCCAGCCCTGGATGCGTCCGTCCGCGCCGACGGAGAGCCGCGCCGCGTTGGGGCCGTCCAGCAGGTTATCACTGGGTCCATCGCCCTCCGGAAGCGCTCCGGCTTCGGAGTTGAGCGTGACGCCGGAGAGCGGAGCCGAGCCCAGGTTCGCGATCACCAGCACCGCCTTGTCGCCGTCGCGGCGGACGAAGGCGGCGACGGCGTCGCTGCTGGCCGTCAGCGGGACCAGCGTACCCATAGCCAGCGCGGAGTTCGCCTTGCGCAGGTGGATCAGGCGGCGCGTCAGGTTCAGCAGGGAGCTGGGATCGGCATCCTGCGCGGCGACGGTGCGCGTGGCCCAGTCGGCCTGCGGGGCGCGCCACGGGGTGCCGGTGGTAAAGCCGCCGCCCGCGCCGGACGTCCAGTGCATGGGGGTGCGCAGGTTCTCGTCCGGCTTGTCGCCCGCGATCCCGATCTCCTCGCCGTAGTAGATGAAGGGGAGGCCCGGGAGCGTAAGCAGCAGCGCCGTCGCCATCTTCGCCTTTCCCTCGTCCCCCTCCAGCACCGTCATCGTGCGCGACTGGTCGTGGTTGCGCAGGAAGGGTGAGTAGCGGTGCGGGGGCAGCCCCTCGCGCTGCAGGCGCAGGTAGCCGCGGTACAGGTTGGCGGCGGAGCCCGTGCGCGTCGCCGTCAGCACGTCGTCGGACAGCTGGAACATGAAGTGACTGGTGAGCTGGTCGGGATAGTACGGCATGATGGCGCCGATGCTGTCCCACACCTCGCCCACCGTGTACGCGTCCGGCTTTACGCTGGAGATGTGGCGCGCGTACTCGCGCAGAAAGACGTGCGTGCCTGGGAGGTGCTCCACCTGCGCGCCCCGTCCGGCCTCGACCAGGTGCTTGATGGCGTCCAGGCGGAATCCATCCACCCCCATCTCGTTCAGCCAGAAGTCGGCGATGCGCTCCGTCTCGGCGACGACTTCGGGGTTCTCCACGTTCAGGTCCGGCATCCCGCTCCAGAACAGCGCGAAGTAGAACTCGTCGCGGTACGGCGATCGGTGCCAGTTGTCGCTTCCCCACGGGTTGCGGACGCCGGGGTGCTGCGCGCTGAACTGGTACCAGTCGCGGTGCGGCGAATCCGGGTCGCGCGCGGCTTCCAGGAACCACGGGTGCTCGCTGCTGCTGTGGTTGAGCACCATGTCCACCAGCACGTGGATTCCGCGCCGGTGCGCCTCCGTCATCAGCCGCCTGAAGTCGTCGTTGGTGCCGTACTCGCGGTCCACGTTGTAGTAGTCGACGACGTCGTAGCCGTGGTAGCTGGGCGACTCGGCGATCGGCATGAGCCAGATGCAGCTGGCGCCCAGGTCGTGCCCGCCGTCGGGGTCGCCGTCGTTGATGTAGTCCAGCTTCTGGATCAGCCCGGGGATGTCGCCCACGCCGTCGCCGTTGCTGTCGTGGAACGAGCGGACGAACACCTCGTAGCAGGTGGCGCCGCGGGTCCAGTCGGCGGCCGCGGACTGCGCGGCGGCGGGCGCGCCCGCGAGCAGGGCGGCGCCCAGCAAGGCGAGGGGGATGGGGCGCATGGGCATGCCTCCGGTCCGGGTCATGGGGGGATGTGGCTGATGGGGATGGATGCCGGTCAGCGGCACGGATCGTCGCCGTCCGCGAAGAGCCAGCGATAGGCGGCCGGAAACTCGCGCCGCCAGAACCACTCGGAGTGCGTTCCGTCCGCGCGCACGTACGCCTCCACCTCCGCGCCGGGGCGGAACCCGGCGGCCACCAGCGCATCCACCATCCGCTGGTGGTCGCGCACGTACACCGCGGGCTCGCTCCCCTCCTGCGCGCCCGTCACCATGTAGACGCGCGTCCCCGGCCGCGGGCCGCCGGCGGCCGCCGCGTACGCGAACGCCGAGTCCGCCCCGAACCAGAACGCCGGCGAAAAGACGCCCGCGCGGCCGAAGACCTCCGGGTGCCTCTGCAGCGCGTAGAGCGAGATCAGCCCGCCCATGCTGCTCCCCGCCACGCCCGTGCTTTCCGGCCCCGGCCGCGTGCGGTAGCGCGTGTCGATCCACGGCTTGAGCGTGTTGACCAGAAAGTCGACGTACGCGTCGCCCTCGCCGCCCATGGACATCCGCGCGTTGCGCCACGGCGAGTACTCATCCAGCCGCCGCTGCTCGCCGTTGTCCACCCCCACCACGATGGCGCCCCAGTCTCCGGCGGCATGCAGCGAGTCCAGCGTCTCGTCCACCCCCCACTCGCCCGCGTAGCTGGTGGCGGCGTCGAACACGTTCTGCCCGTCGTGCATGTACAGGACGGGATAGGTCTTGTCCGAGGTAGCGTAGTCGGGGGGCAGATAGATCCACACGCGCCGCGTGCGCCCCAGCTGCGGGATGGCGAACGCGGTGTCGACGATGCGGACGTTGGGCCCGGCGGTGGACGCGACCTTCGGCGCCGTCGCGGGGTCGCGCCACGCGGCCACGGTGCCGGTATATGTCGCGGCGCCGTCTTCCGGCACGGTGAAGCGGCGGTTGGATACGCCGTCCGCGCCGTTCCCCGTCTCCACCGTCTCCCACGAGCCGCGCGTGAACTTGAACTCCACCGCGCCCCGCACCGCGGCGGGAAGGGTGATGACGTACTCCCCACCGTCCGCGGTCAGCCGGTACGCCGCGTCGCCCGGGTTCCAGTTGTTGAAGCTCCCCGCGACGTAGATGTCGCCCGTCGTGCCGCTGGGGACGCCGGTCAGGCGGATGGTGAGCTGCGCGCCCGCCGCCTGCGCGCCGAACATCGCCAGCGCGCCCGACGCGGTCATCAGGGTGCGGCGAAGGGTGGCGGTCATCGCGCGCCCCCCGCGAGGTGCCGTACGGAGGGCCCTGTACGGCTCCCGACGTCGAGCCCGGCGCGACCCGACAAAGATCCTTCGGTCGCGCGCAGGCGGTTGTGGTCAGGATGGTTCCGTGTGCGCTCCCTCAGGATGACACCGTACTTCTTCAGGAGACTGCGATTTTCCGGTTGCGGACGCGCAGGCGCCTGCGGCCGCCGCACACCGCCGGGCCGCCGAGTCCGCGCAGGCGGACGTTGCGATTTTCCCGCGGCGAATTCATTCGCTCCCGCGGGCGGCCGGCGCGTGGTCCAAGTCGACATCATCAACATCATCGCCGTCATGGGCCTCACCGGGCGGGGCGGATGCGGATCGCCTGGCCGCCGCCGGGCGCCATCTCGATGCGCAGCGTGGACGTCGAATCCACCTCGCGCTGCGTGATGGAGATGGGGAGCGGGTTGTCGCGCCAGTTCGCGCCCGGACCGTCGGCGTAGATCTCCGCGACGTAGCGGTGGCCGGCGGGAAGGAAGTTCAGCCGCACGTCGAACGTCCGCGCCTCCTCGTCCGTGATGGCACCGACGAACCATTCGTCCGCGCCCTTCTCCTTGCGCGCCACGATCACGTCGTCGCCGATCTGTCCCTCGATCACGATCGTCGTATCCCAGTCCACCGCCACGTCGCGGATGAACTGGAAGGCGGGCTGCCCCTCGTAGTTCTCCGGCAGGTCCGCCGCCATCTGCAGCGGCGAGTAGAGGACCACGTAGAGCGCCAGCTGCTTGGCCAGCGTCGTCCGCGGCCGCGCATCCTCCGGGCGGCGCGGGGTGCCGTTGGGGCGCTGGATCAGGATGTCGAAGATGCCGGGGGTAAAGTCCATCGGCCCCGCCAGCATCCGCGTGAAGAACAGGATGGTCTCGTGCTCCGGCGGGTTGCCGCCGTCGCCGCCCCACGCGTTGTACTCCATCCCCCGCGACCCCTCGCGCGACATCATGTTGGGCCAGGTCCGCCGCTCGCCGGTGTCCTTGATGGGCTCGTGCACGTCGACCGTGATGTGGTGCCGCGCCGCCGTCTCGATCACCCGGCGGTGGTGGCGCACCATGAACTGCGACTGGTGCGCGTGGCCGTGCTCCGTCTTGTCGCCCACGTAGCCGGTCTTCACCGCACCCACGCCCACGCGCTCGTACAGCGCCATCGCCGAATCCAGCTGGCGCTCGTAGTTGTCGATCTTGGTCGCCGTCTCGTGGTGGCCGATGAGCGTGAGCCCTTTCGACCGCGCGTACGCGGCCAGGCCGGGGAGGTCGAAGTCGGGATAGGGCTGGGTGAAGGAGAAGGTGGCCTTCATGGTGTTGAACCAGTCCTCGTCCCACCCCAGGTTCCACCCCTCCACCAGCGTGCCACCCAGCCCGTTGGCCGCGGCGAAGTCCAGGTACTGCCGGGTGTTGGCGGTCGTGGCGCCGTGGATGGGGCCCTGCCCCCAGGTCTGCGTGTTGATGTGCATCCCCCACCAGATGCCGTTGTACTTCATCGGCTTGATCCAGCGGGTGTCTTCGATGCGGCTGGGGGGGTTGAGCTTGAGTGTCAGCAGCGACGGCGCCAGGTCTTCCGGGCGGTCCGCCAGCTGGATGGTGCGCCAGGGAGTGACGAACGGCCCGCGCCCGCGCACCGCGACGCCGTCGGCCCAGCGGGCCAGGGTGGACTGCAGGGTGCGGTTGTTGATCTTCGCCAGGTACATCCC
>DASTVC010000483.1:0-2663 GCA_035759295.1 Longimicrobium sp.
CGCGGTCTCAAGGCGCTGGCGAAGGAGCTGGAAGTACCCGTGGTGGCGCTAAGTCAGTTGTCCCGCGCCGTGGAATCGCGCCCCGACAAGCGCCCGATGATGTCGGACCTGAGAGAATCCGGCGCCATTGAGCAGGACGCAGACGTCATCATGTTCCTGTATCGACCCGAATACTACTACGGGCCGACGGATAAGGATGGCAATAGTCTCGAAGGTTTGGCGGAGGTGGTGATCGGCAAGCAGCGTAACGGCGCCACGGGCACCGTGCGCATGCAGTTCATCAAGGAGTTCACCCGCTTCGAGAACTTTACGCGCAGGGCTGACGAGGGCGGCGGGTACGGCGGCTGACGGCCGTCCTCGCACGCGCAACCGTTTCACAGGCCGGGTCCGGATGGCGATTCCAGGCACTGCCCGCAGCCGGGCGATATTGCTGTCTTTTCTGCTGGCCGCTGGCGCGGCCCCCGCGAGCGCCCGGGCGCAGCCGGGGCTTCCGGCCTGCAGGGTCGAAGAGATCGAGATGGAGCCCTGCCTGGCCGCGTACGACGAGCGGCCGGTGGTGGCGTCCGAGCCTCCGCTGGCGCAGAATGGCCGGCGTGAGACGCCGCACGTGTGGATGCTGGTGGACGAGACCGGCGCCGTGCGGGCGGCGCAGATCGCGCGGAGCGGCGGCGTGGACTGGGACCTGGCCGCCATCGAGCGCGCGAAGCAGTACCGGTTCAGGCCGGCCCTGCTCGCAGGCCGCCCCACGCCCGCGTGGATCATGCTCCCCGTGCCGGCCGTGCCGCCGCCGCAGACGTGTGCCGACTTCGACTCGCCCGTCCCGCTGAGCGCCGGTGTCGCCGAACTGGCGGATTCCACGGTGTTCGAGGCGGAGGAGTGGGGAACCGCCTACCATTACCTGACCCTCGGGGGCTTCAGGATCGACCTGTTCCTCTACCCCGCCGCCGACCACGGGCCGCCGGAGGTGCAGGTGGACGAATCGATCGAGGTGCTGCGCTCCCGGTCCGTCGCCGGGGCGCCGGACTCGCTCGCCGTCCTGGGTCGCGGACGTGAGCGGGTTCGGCTGTTCGGCGACGCGGGCGGCGGCGCGGTGACAGGCCAGTTCGCGCGGCTGCGGGTGTGGTTCGGGGATGAGCAGGGGGAATCGTACATGGCGATCTTCCCCGCGAAGGACGGGTTCGTAAAGGTGCGCGCCACGTACCGCCCCGGCCGCGACGCCCGCGAGATCGTCGCCGAGTTCACGCGGCAGGTGCTGTCGAACCAGGCGTGGAGAGAGCGGGGCTGTCCACGCGGAGGATGACGCGCCTCCGGCTGCTGGGGACCGGAAAAACGCGTGGCGCAGGCGCGGCGCAGGCCGCACGCACGGTGGAGAGGCGGAGGGGGATGGCAAAGACGCGGACCGCGTATTTCTGCCGCGAGTGCGGCAATGAGTCGGCACGGTGGCAGGGGCAGTGCCCGGCCTGCCACGAGTGGAACACGCTGGTGGAAGAGCCCGCCGCGCCCAAACGCGCCAAGGCGTCCGCCGGCGTTTCGTCGTCCGCGCGCGCGTACGGCTCCGTCGCCGCGCCCGTGCGCCTGCGCGACGTGGAGGGCGCGGAGGCGCCGCGCTGGGCCACGGGGCTGGTGGAGTTCGACTTCGTGCTGGGCGGCGGCATCGTTCCCGGGTCCGTGGTGCTGGTGGGCGGGGAGCCGGGGATCGGCAAGTCGACCATCCTGTTGCAGGTCGCGGGGCGGCTGGAGGGGGCGGGGAAGGCCACGCTCTACGTCTCCGGCGAGGAGTCGGCGCACCAGGTAAAGCTGCGCGCGGACCGGCTGGAGGAGGCGGCGGGCTCCGTCACGCTGCTGGCGGAAACGGAGCTGGATTCCATCCTGCTGCGCGCGGCGGAGCTGGCGCCGCAGGTGCTGCTGATCGACTCCATCCAGACCGTCTACACGCCCGAGCTGGAGGGCGCGCCCGGCAACGTGGGGCAGGTGCGCGAGTGCGCGGCGCGGCTGCAGCGCTTCGCCAAGCAGACGGGGACGGCGGTGTTCCTGGTCGGCCACGTCACCAAGGGCGGCGGGATCGCGGGACCCAAGACGCTGGAGCACATCGTCGATACGGTGCTGTACTTCGAGTCCGCGGGCGGGCTGGACAACCGGGTGCTGCGGGCGACCAAGAACCGCTTTGGCGGCGTGGACGAGATCGGCGTCTTCCGCATGACGGCGGCGGGGCTGGCGCCCGTGGGCAACCCGTCGGAGCTGTTCCTGGGCGAGCGCCACGGCGGCGCGTCCGGATCGGCGGTCGTCGCGACGATGGAGGGGACGCGGCCGCTGCTGGTGGAGGTGCAGGCGCTGGCGGCGAAGGCGTCGTACGGCGCGCCGCAGCGGGTGAGCACGGGGCTGGATCACAAGCGCCTCGCGCTGCTGCTGGCGGTGCTGGAGAAGCGCGCGGGGCTCGCGTTCGGCGCGCTGGACGTGTTCCTGAACGTGGTCGGCGGGTTGCGGCTGGCGGAAACGGCGGGGGACGTGGCGGTGGCGGTGGCGCTGGCGTCCAGCGTGTTCGACCGGCCGGCGCCGTCGGACGCGGTGTTCGTGGGCGAGCTGGGGCTGGGGGGCGAGATCCGGCCGGTGGGGCAGGTGGAGCGGCGGCTGGCGGAGGCGGCGCGGATGGGCTTCAAAACGGC
>DASTVC010000484.1:0-2949 GCA_035759295.1 Longimicrobium sp.
CAGCTTGCCCGCCATCGCCCTACCCCAGCGCCCTCTTGAGCAGCGCGACCTGCCCCGCGTGGTAGGCGTGGTGCTGCGCGATGCCGTGCAGCATCACCACGTACGTCACCCCCGCGCCCAGCGGGCGGTCACGCGCCTCGCCCACGGTCTGGTCCAGCTTGGCGGGCGGGAACGCGGCCACGGCATCCACCAGGCCGGCGTGCGCGCGGGCCAGGGCGTCCAGCGCCGCGTTCCACTCACCCTCCCCGGTGCCGGGGGCGGGCCAGTCGCCGTCCTCCGGCTCGCGCGCCACACGGTCGCGCAGGCGGCGGGTGACCTCGCGCGTCCACGAGGTCATGTGCAGCACCAGCTCCCAGACGCCGTGCGCGTGCGGCAGCGGTCTCGCGGCGGCCTGATCCGCCGTGATCCCGTCGAGGACACGGCGCACGGGGTCGCCGTGCCAGGGATCGCCGTCCCAGGCGCGGCGCAGCTCGTCCAGCAGCCGGTCGCGCTCGGCCACCACGGCGGCGGCGGCAACCTGCTCCATCGTCGCCTCCCGCGTCAGGCGGTGCCGTGGCCGTGCAGCTGCTTGCCGCCCAGGATGTGGACGTGAAGATGCGGCACGGTCTGCCCGCCCTGGTCGCCCGCGTTGATCACCACGCGGTAGCCGCGCTCCGCCACTCCCTCCTGCTCCGCGATCTTCTTCACCACCATCAGCAGGTGGCCCGCAAGCGCGTGGTCTTCCGGCGCCAGGTCGGCGATGGAGGGGATGGGCTTGCGGGGGATCACCAGCACGTGCACCGGCGCCGCGGGGTTGATGTCGCGGATGGCCACGCAGTGCTCGTCCTGGTACACAAAGCTGCCGGGGATCTCGCCGTCGATGATCCGGCTGAAAATCGTCTTGTCTGCCATGGCGAACTGGGATGGATCGGGTGGATGGAGTGCGCTGCCCGGGCCGCCAATCTACGTCCGGATTCTCCGTCGCGCACCGTCCACCTGACGCGGGCGGATCCACCTTCCACACGTCTGCATCCTGATACATGGAACCGCGACAGATCGCCGATGGTACCATGCGCCCGTTCGGATCGGCGGTTGGGGTCCGAGCGCGGCGCGGCAAGGCTTTACGGTGTTCGCCGGGTTCCGCGCCTGGTTCCAGATGCAGGTGCAGTCGTTCCCTTGATCCACGGTTCCCGAGCGACCATATTGCGGATGCGCCCGTCCCCGGGGCGCCCCGCGATGGCTCTCGAGGTTCCCTCCTTCGACACCTGGATCCCGCACTGCTCACCATGAACCGCACCGTCCGCACCCTCTGGCGGCAGGCGGCCCTGTTCGCCGTCGTGCTGTCCACCGTCATCCCTGCCACCCTGCTGGCCCAGGCCGAGCGCCGCGTGGCGCTGGTGGTGGGCAACGGCGCGTACGAGAACGCCGGCACGCTGCGCAACCCGGTGAACGACGCCCGTTCCGTCGCGCAGTCGCTGCAGCGCCTGGGCTTCAACGTCATGCTGCGCGAAAACCGCAGCCAGCGCGAGATGGCGCAGGACATCCGCGAGTTCGGCCGCCAGCTGGACCAGAACACCGTGGCCCTGTACTACTACTCGGGCCACGGCATCCAGGTAAAGGGCGAGAACTACGTGGTCCCCATCGACGCCGCGATCTCCAACGAAGAAGAGGTGGAGTACGGCACGGTGAACGTGGGGCTGGTGATGGCGCAGATGGAGGCGGCGCACAGCCGGGTGAACATCGTGTTCCTGGACGCGTGCCGTAACAACCCGTTCGCCCGCAGCTTCCGCTCGTCCAGCAACGGGCTGGCCATGATGAACGCCCCCGCGGGCACCTTCATCGCCTACGCCACCGCGCCCGGCGACGTGGCCAGCGACGGCACCGCCTCGGCCGGCAACGGGCTGTACACCCAGCAGCTGCTGCGCTACCTCAACCAGCCCGGCCTGCCCATCGAGCAGATGCACAAGCAGGTGCGCATCGCCGTAACGCAGGCCAGCAACGGCGACCAGGTGCCGTGGGAGTCGTCGTCCATCATGGGCGACTTCTATTTCGCGGGGAACAACACGACGCCCGGCACCGTGCAGACGGCGGCCCCCAGCACGCACAACCAGCCCGTGGCCATCAACAACGAGCGCGCCGACGACGCGGTGGCGCTCACCCCGGGCGCACGCCGCAGCGGCCAGCTGCAGCGCGGCGACCCGGTGATGGACGACGGCTCGCTGTTCGACATCTACACCTACCAGGCCCGCGCCGGCGAGCGCCTTTCGCTCACCATGCGCTCGGACGCCTTTGACACGTACCTCACCGTCGCGCGGATGGTGGGCGAAGAGATGGAGCTCATCGTCCGCGACGACGACAGCGGCGGCGGCACCAACTCGCGCGCGGAGTTCACCGTGGACCGCGACGGCCCCATCTTCATCGCCGCCAACGCGCTGAGCGAGGGGATGTCGGGCGCGTACACCATCGAGCTCACCGCGGCGGGCGGCAGCGAGCGCATTGCCGTGGGGCAGAGCCGCACCGGCGCGCTGGCCCGCACCGACCCCATGCTGGCGGACAGCTCGTACTACGACACGTACAGCTACCAGGGCCGCCAGGGCGAGCGCCTGCGCATCTCGCTGACCTCCGGCGCCTTCGACACCTACCTGAGCATCGGGCAGGTGGTGGACGGCCGCTTCCGCGAGGTGGCCAACAACGACGACGCCGACGGCACCAACTCGGTGCTCGACGTCACACTTCCCGCGGTGGGCACGTACCAGATCCGCGCGAACTCGTTCCTCAAGGGCCAGACCGGCGCCTACACGCTGGCCGTCGCCACGGGGAGCGGCGCGGCCCCGCAGCCGCGGCCCAGCGAGGGCGGCGGCACCATCCGCCCCCGCCCGCAGAACCAGCCCACCCGCCCGCGCCCCAGCACCGGCGGCGGCGGCACCATCCGCCCGCGCCCCTGACGCGGCTCGGGTTGGATGGATGAAG
>DASTVC010000485.1:0-7202 GCA_035759295.1 Longimicrobium sp.
ACCACGGTGAACACCCCCATCTCCGCCCACTCGTCCAGCAGGGCCAGGATGCGCTGCGTCGTCATCTCCCCCGCCCGCGCCGGCCCGGCGTTCACGAAGCAGTGCGGGCAGCGCAGGTTGCAGCGGCGGGTGATCTCCACCCAGGCGATGAGCGGCGCGCTGAAGCGGAAGTCGGTGCCGATGCGCAGGGTGGGAAGCAGGTGCGGCACGCACTCCTCGTACGGGGCGCCGGCGGCCAGCAGCGGCCCGGCGGCGGGGGCGTACATCCCCACCCGCCCCTCGGGAAAGGCGGCCAGCCAGCCGAACTCCTCTTCGCGGTAGCGCACGAGGGGGCGGCAGAGCGCGGGGAGGGTGGGCACCAGCTCGGCCCGGTACGGCGCGGTGTGCTTAAGCATGGATCCTCTCGGGGGGGTGCAGGCGTTCCGCCGCGGCGGCCGCGCGCGCGGCCACCCGCCCGGCGTCAAGGCCGCACCAGGCCAGCTGCCACGCCGGGTCGCCGGCGGGGACGTACGCGTCGGGAAGGGCCAGCCGCAGGTGGGGGATGCCGCGCGGCCCCGCGTGCCGGGCCACCGCGTCGCCCCAGCCGCCGGCGGCCACGTGGTTTTCCACCGTCACCAGCAGCCCCGTGCGCGCGGCCGAGGCCAGGATGGGCGCGGGGTCCAGCGGCTTGAGCACGGCCGCGTGCACCACGTCGGCCGGGATGCCGCGCTCCTTGAGCAGGGCGTGGGCGTGCAGGACCTCCTCCAGCATGCTCCCGCACGCCACCAGCGTGCAGCGGGCGTCGTCGCGGGCGCGCACCAGCACGGTGCCGCCGGGGGGAAGGTCCTCGCCCAGCAGGTCGGCGGGGGCGCCGAAGCGGCGCAGCCGCAGGTACCCGGGGCCGCCCAGCCGCACCAGCCGGTCGAGCAGCGCCTCCGTCTGCCGCAGGTCGCCGGGCTCCGCCACCCACATCCCCGGCAGGGCCGAGACGGCGGCCAGGTCGTCCGTGGCCATGTGCGAGGGGCCGTTGCGCCCGTCGAACACGCCGCACGACCCCGCCACCACCCCCACCGCGCACCCCGGCCAGGCCACGGACAGGGCCAGCTGGTCGTGGGCGCGGCGGGCCACGAAGTTGGAGAAGGTGTGGAGGAGAGGGACGAAGCCGCGGCGGGCCAGCCCCCCCGCCACCCCCACGGCGTTCTGCTCGGCGATCCCCAGGTTGAAGTACCGTTCCGGGAACTCGGCGGCGAAGCGGTGGGTGCGCATGGAGGTAGCGAGCCCCGCGTCCAGCACCAGCACCTGCGGGTGGGCGCGCCCCGCGTGGAGCAGGATCTCCCCGTAGCCGGTCTCAGCCATGCGCCCTCCGGGTCTGGGCCAGGTAGCGCGCCAGCGCCAGGTCCTCGGCGCTCAGCGGGGGCGGGTAGTGGCTCTCGGTGCGCCCCTCCAGGTACTCTACGCCGCGCCCCTTGACGGTGCGCGCCCGCAGCAGCCGCGGCGCGGGGTCCGGGAGCGCCAGCAGCTCCTCGATGGCGCGGATCAGCGCGTCGCAGTCGTGCCCGTCCGCCTCCGCCGTGCGCCACCCCATGGCCGCCCAGGCACCGGCCAGGTCGTCCACGGGGAGGATGCCGCCCGTCGGCCCGTCCTGCTGCATCCCGTTGTCGTCCAGCACCACGACGAGGTGGGAGAGATTCAGCGCGGCGGCGGAGCGGGCCGCCTCCCACACCTGCCCCTCGTTCGCCTCCCCGTCGCCGATCACCACCCAGGTGCGGTCTGCCGCGCCGCGCAGACGGCTCCCCAGCGCCAGCCCCACGCCGATGGAGATCCCCTGCCCCAGCGAGCCGGTGGAGGCGTGCAGCTCCGGCTCGGCCGCCTCGTTGGGGTGCGGCTCCAGCACGGCCCCGTTGCTCCCGAATTCGGCCAGCCGCTCCGGGGGGATGCGCCCCGCGCGGGCGAGCGCCGCGTACAGCCCCAGCGCGCCGTGCCCCTTGGACAGGACGAAGCGGTCGCCCGCCCACGCCGGCTCCCCATCCCCTCGCCAGCGGAAGAAGCGGCCGAGGACCACGGCCAGGATCTCCACGATGGAGAGCGCGCTCCCCAGGTGCCCGGCGCCCGCCCGCTGGTGCGTCTCCAGCACCAGCGTGCGCAGCCGGTCGGCTTCGTCGCGCAGCCCGGCGTCCGTGCGCGCCCCGGGGTGCGCCTCCACGGCGGGCATCAGAACAGCCTCGCGGGGTGGCTCCACGGCGGCGCGTCGGCGGGAAGGCCGGCCGCGAAGCGCGCGAAGGCGTCCAGGTTCTCCCCCAGCTTGGCGAAGCACTGTGCGTAGGCGTCCACCACCGCCGGGTTGGCCAGCGGCGCCTGGGCGGGGTAGCCCACCACCAGCGAGTGGCGCAGGGCGTCCAGCGCGCCGGGGTGGTCCTCGATGCGGTACGCCGGCCGCCGGCCGAAGCACGACCAGGGGGCGCCGTTTCCGTAGCCCACCTTTCCCTGCAGCAGCGCGTGGCCGGGGAGCGGGACGTTCTGGAACTCCATCAGCGGCAGCCCCTCGGCCCAGAACACCTGCTTCAATCCCTCGCGCGCCTGGTCCGCCGTCAGCGGCAGCCCCGCATCGGCCGGGTCGAAGCGGAAGCGGTACATGTGATAGACGTGGCGCGCCTCCGCCGGCCCCTCGGGGGGGGAGAAGCCGGGGATCTCGCGCAGCACGGCGTCCAGCCGCGCCGCGCCCTCGCGCCGCCGGTCGTTGAACGCGTCCAGGCGAAAGAGCTGCCGGCTGGCGAAGACCAGGGAGAGGAGGCCCATGCGGTAGTTCCATCCCGCCGTCTCGTGCAGCGGCGCGTACGACCCGTCCGCCTCCACCGTCTCGGCGAAGCACTTGAGGGTGGCGGCGCGGTTGCGCACCTCGCGGCTGGGGGTGCACACCACGCCCCCCTCGCCGGCCGCCGGCAGGTTCTTTCCCGCCATCAGGCTGGCCGCGCCGGCCGCGCCGCAGCTGCCCACCGGTTTCCCCCGCCACGCGGCCCCCGCCGCCTGGGAGAAATCCTCGAGGACGGGGATGCCGTGCCGCCGTCCCACTTCCAGCAACTCGTCCAGCGGCGCGGGAAGGCCGTGCAGGTGTACCACCATCAGCGCGCGCGTCCGCTCCGTGATGGCCGCCTCGAGCGTGGCGGCGGTCACGTTGTAGGTGCGCGGGTCCACGTCGGCGAAGGCGGGGATGGCGCCCTGGTGCAGCACGGCGGCGGCGCAGGCGATGTAGCTGAGCGAGGGGACCACCACCTCGTCGCCCGCCTGCACCCCCAGCCCGGCCAGCGCGCAGTGCAGCGCCGCGGTGCCGCTGTTGGTGGTGAGCGCGTAGCGCACCCCCAGCCACATGGCCATCTCCGCCTCGAACTCCCGCACCAGGTCGCGCCCCGACATCTCCGTCAGCAGCCCGCCCCGCAGCGTCCGCAGCACCGCGTCCACGTCGTCGTCGTCCACCCGCGGCCAGCGGGAGTGCAGAATGCCGCCCGGCACCACCGGCACCCCGCCGTCGACGGCGAGCCTGGCGGCCGCGGGGGAGGGAAGGGGCTCCGGCGCGAGCGCCCGCGGGACGGGCGTGTCGGTCAGCGTGGTCACAGCGCCTCCAGGAGGGTGAGGGTCGCGGGCGGATGATCGGTCTCGTCCCCGGCGTCGGGATCCGGCACGGGCGCGGCGAGCAGGTCGGCGAGGACGCGCCCCTCGGCGTGCGCGGGCGGGTCGATGCCCAGGACGGCGCTCAGGGTGGGCGCCACGTCCACCAGGTGGGCCAGGCGCTCGCGGCGGTAGCCGCGCCGGAACGCGGGCCCGGCGGCGTAGAGCCGGGTGTGGATGGCGGGGTCCAGCGGCCAGAAGTGGTCGTGCCCGCTGGTGAACTCCTTCAGCGGCACGGTGGGGCGCAGCACGGGGCCGCGGCCGTTGGTGGCGGCGTAGCCGGGGCGCATGCAGAACACCACGTCGCCCGATTCGGGGCCGTCGGCGCCCAGCCAGGCGAGCTCGCGCCGCTCGCCGGCGATGAGCACCGGGCGGCCGCCCGTGCGCGGGTCGTCCAGCGCCAGCAGCCCGTCCACCACCTGGGCGCGCAGCCGCTCGCACTCCGCCGGCGTGGCGATGCCGGTGGGCTCGCGCCCCAGCCGGTTGAAGTGCAGGTAGTTGCCCGTGGCGTACACGCGGGTGCGCGTCCAGTCCACCGCGTCGCCGTCGCCCTCCCACGCCAGCCACCCGCGCTCGGCCAGCCACTCGTTCACGTGAAAGGTGGTGTGCAGCACGTCCTGCCCGTGGTCGCCCATCACCACCAGGTTGGCGTCGGGTCCGGCGGCGGCGGCCACGGCGGCCACCAGCCGGTCGGCCATGCGGTACGCCTCCAGCAGCGCGGCCTCGTACCGGGGCGCCTTTTCCGGATCGTGCTCCGGGTGGCGCGGGTCCACCGACCCCTGCAGAAGGTGGTGGGCCCAGTCCACCAGGTGCACCTGCACCATGAACAGCTCCCACGGCTCGTCGGCCAGCAGCGCCGTGCACGCCCGCTCCAGCCACTCCGCGTTGAGACGGAACACCTCCAGCTGTGTGTCCACGTCCAGCCCCGCGTGGAACACCAGCGACGGCTCCGTCTGCTCCTCGATGGGCCCCGCGTCCGGCTCCAGGCGCAGCCACGTCTCCTCGGGCACGGCGTGGCCGAATCGCTCGTGCACCGTGGTGTTCAGCAGCCGCAGCCGCGGCGGGTGCGCCTGGCAGGCCAGCGCCTTGACCCGGAAGGCGCACGCCGCCTCGCCGCGGCGCCCCGGGGCGTGGACGTGCAGCGGCGCGCTCCACTCGCCGGCCGCCAGCGTGGCCAGCACCCGCCCCCGGTCGGGCGCGTCGGCCAACCGCACCCGCGCGCCGCCGTCGCCGTCGTCATCCACCGACAGGTGCAGGACGAGGCCGGCGTCGCTCCAGAGCGAGGGAAGGCGCAGGGTGCCGCGAAAGGCGGGGGGCGCGTCGGGGGATTCGCCGGCCCACGGCTGCGGGTCGGGGAGGATGGCGATCACCCCCGGGTCCGCGTCGGTCGCCGACACGGCGGACGAGGCCGCCTCGTGAAAGCAGCGCAGCCCGCCCCAGCCGGCGGCGCCGTCCAGGCGAAAGGTGGCGGTGGTGGATGGATACGAGAGCGGGAACTTCACCACGCAGGCGCGGCGCCCCGCGCGGGTGGCCGCCTCCCAGATGGGCTGGGCGCGGCAGCGGTGCGCGTAGCAGCCGCTCACCCGCTCGTCCAGCCGGCGTCCCGGCTGGTGCACCAGAAAGCCGGCGATGCCGGTTACGGAGGGGGGAGCCCCGGTGGCCACCGTGGCCCACGCCACCGGGGTGCAGGCGGGAAGGGTGGAGACCAGCGGAACGCGCACCCCCGCGCGCGCCACGGCCGCGATGGCCGGGAGCTCGCCCCCGTCCACCCAGCGGTCCATGCGCTCCGGTGAGAATCCGTCGATCCCCACCAGCACCACCCGCGCGCCACGAGGGCTCCCGCCCGCCGGCCCCACCATTCCCCGGGCCCCCTACTTGGGGGTCCCGACGGCCGCCGACGCCGCCGCCACCCGCTCCTCCAGCACCGTCACGTCGTTCAGCTCGCTGGGCGAGCGGCTGGCCGCGGGCGCGGCGCTGTGCCCCAGCGGCGACACGTGCGCGTGCGCCACCTTGAGCTCACCCCGCGCGTTGCGGTGGAACACGTAGGTGGCCCGCAGGTTGTTGGCCACGCCGCCCACCTGCACGCGGTTGTGGAAGGTGGCCACGGCGGCGTCGTGCCCCAGCAGGCGGATCTCGGGCGAGAGCACCTGGGCCACGCGCTTGGTGTTGTAGAACACCGGCCCGAACCCCCGCTCGTACTCTTCGCGCGAGTCCACGCGGGTGGGCGCGGTCGCGGTAAACAGCGACGCGTCGTCGGCGAACTGGCCGAAGAACTCCTTGCTCCCCGACTCGTACGACGACACCACCTTCTGCAGGGCGCCGCGGACCTCGTCCTCCGTCAGCGGACCTTTGCCGCTGGGCCTGTCGGAACCGGGCATTTGGAACTCCTTGGGGAAGGGTTTGAAAACCGGGCCGCCGGGTGCGGCCGTGCGACGGCGGGACTGCCGCCGCGTACGTGGGGGGATGCACGTCCCCCGTTCTGCGGCCGGGCGGCGATAAAAGGCAGGCGGAGTGCCAGCCTGCTTCCCCATAAAACGTACATTTTATGTCGATTGTGATTATGGAGTAACCTGTTTTCCATCAATGATCTCCATCCGATGATCTGTCCGATGTGCGATGCCGGATTTCGGTGTTTCTATGTATGAACGATCGGGCACCGTGCACGGATGGCTGTGCCCGGACGGGCATGGGTCGGGAGCGCCGTTCCGCGCCCGGAATGTCGCGTTGGTGCGGGTGGACGGTTCTCGAGATCGCGCATCAGGTGATGTGAACGGCTTGCTCCCGCGTGCTACGGAAATGATCCCCCGAACCGCATCCCGTCCCGAAAAATCAGTAAAGCGAAGGTAGACAGAAAGCCGAAAACACCCCTCCCCCGCAGTCTGGGGGAGGGGTCGCCGCGAGCCGCGAGGAACGAGCGGCGAAGAGGCGGGGGAGAGGGCCGCCCCGTCGCAGACGGGGCGCGCACGAGGGCCCGCCTCCGGACCCTCGCAGGAACGGCGAACCAGGCCGGCGTTGCCGTCCGCGAAAAAAACGCGGATGGCCCTCTGCCGCATTCCATCTCCCCCCCGTTCCCGACACCCCACGAGATCCTGCCACGTCGGCCGCGACGGAGGGGCAGACAAAAGCCAGAGGAACAAAGGAAAGACCGGTCCCCTGTTCTCTAGCGGTTTTGTGCTCGATGCTGGTCCGACCGGCGCTCAGGAGGAGCGGTGCAGCTTCTTGAAGATGGTGCGCAGGTGAATGTTCAGGCGCTGCGCCGCGCGCGTACGGTTGCCGTTCACCGCCCGCAGCGCGGATTCGATGATCGTGCGCTCGCAGAACAGCATGGCCTCGGAGAGCGAGAGCCCCTCGCGCGCCACCAGGTCCCAGAGCCCCTCCGCCAGCTCTCGCCGCGCGGCGCCGCCCTCCGCCGCGGCGGGCCCGGCGTCGAGGCGCGGGGTGGGGCACCCGCCGCGGCCCAGGTTCAGGTCCGCGGCGTCGATCAGCTCCCCCTCGGTGAGCAGCGCCGCCCGCTCCACCGCGTGCCTCAGCTCGCGGACGTTTCCCGGCCAGTCGTAGCC
>DASTVC010000486.1:0-2845 GCA_035759295.1 Longimicrobium sp.
CCCCATCCACACCCCGGCGCCCAGCACGTGCACCGTGTCGCTGAGAATGGCGATGCCGTTCAGCCGCCCCACCGACGCCGCGTGGCCGGAGAGCGCGGGGACGGCGGAAAGGAGCACGGCGCCCGCGCCGGCCCCCATCCACCCCACCCCGCGCCCGTGCGGCGCCCTGGCGATGAAGAGGCCCACCACGAACGCGAGCGTGGCGATGGCCTGGAGCACCCAGGCCAGCCCCCAGCCGGTCTCGCGCAGCAGCACGTCCAGCCGCGCGCCCGACCACGCCCCTTCGCCGCCCAGCGCCGACACCTGCATCCACAGCCGCGCGAACAGGGTGGCCACGGAGAGCGCCGCCGCGCCCAGCGCCACGAACCACGCCGCCGCCTCCGCCCGCGCCGCGATGGGCAGCAGCAGCGGGTCGCGTCCCAGCCGGGGAAGCACGCCGTAGCGGAACGCCACCGCGCCGATCATCCCCAGCAGCGCCGCGAACCAGGCCCAGCGGACCACGACGGCAAGGGGCCGCCCCGCCTCGCCCACCTCTTCCTCCAGCGCCGCGTCCGTCCCGTTCGTGGTGGGGGGCGGGGGCGCCTGTGCCAGCGTCGCGGAGGCGGGCGTCCCAGCAGGTACTGTGGAGACCGCCGCGACGGCGGCGACGGTAAAGCGCCACGAGCCCTCCAGCACGTGGCCGTCGCCGCCCGCCGTCTTCCAGCGCGCCACGTACTCCCCCGGCTCTAGCGGCGACGCGAGCGCCAGCACGAACTCGTGCCCCTCGCTCCCCTCCACCTTGGCGCCGCCCTCGGCCACCTGCACTTCGCCGCGAAGGAGGGTGATGCGGGTAAGCTCGCTCTCCACCGGGCGGGTAAAGCGCAGCCGGAGCTCGCGCACCGCGCCGTGGGCCGTGTCGCCGTCGGCGGGGCGGGATGATTCGACCCTGGTGTGCGCGGCGGCAGGGGCCGGATGGAGGGCGCACGCCAGGGCCGCCGCGAGCAGCAGCGCGCGACGGCCCCGGGAGATGGTGTTGAGAATGGTCCGCGTCATCAGCTTCCGCCGTGGCCCATCCCCCTTCCGGGAACGGGCCGGTGATTCGAGGTCATGTCGTCCAGCGCGCCGTAGCTCCCCATCCGCATGGGGCCGGCGCTCCCCAGGAACAGCCGCACGCCCAGGCTGATCCCCCAGAAGCGGTCGTCGCCGAACAGCGCCTGCACGTCCGCTTCGCCGCGCTCGTTCCACACGCGGTTGTGCTGCAGCTCCACGAAGGGCATGGTGCTGATGGGAAAGCCGCTCAGCTGCCAGCCGTACCCCGCCGTGGCGATGAACCAGCGCGACGCGCCCACCGGGTCGTCGTCGTGATGGTAGCGAAACACGTCCTCCGCCGTCCGTTCCCACTCCGGCCGGGTGCTGTACTCCACCCGCAGGTAGGGGCGGTGGCGGCCGATGCCCGCCATCGATTCCATCAGCAGCGCGTAGTAGCCCTGCTCGTCCCCTTCCGGCTCGCTGCGGGAGGCCTCCGCCAGCGCGTACAGCGTGCCGAAGCGGTGCGTGGCCGCGTGGCGCACGTAGCCGTTCACCAGCGCCGTGCGCGCCTTGCCGCCGTGGTGCGCCTCGGCCACGCTGCCGTACGAGCCCGCCACCTCCCAGCGCGCCCCTGTCCCCGTCCCCCCGAACCGGCGGATGACGCGCGCCGACCAGCTGTCGCCGAACGACTTGTAATTCGACAGGTCGTACGGCCCTTCCGGCTCCGCCCCGCCAAACAGTCCCGCTTCAACGCTCCAGGGGCCCCGGAGATAAACAACGTTGGCCGTCCACCGCTCCAAGATCTGGGAAAGGTGGTGGTTCGTGGGATATTTCGCCACCGGGCGGCTCATGGGATCGTCCGTGCCGTACGGCGCGAAGCCCTTGCCCACGGAGAGCGACAGGTCGCCGCCCGCCGCGTTCCACAGGTTGGCGCTCACCATCAGCTCGTGCAGCAGCGTGTGGGGATGGCGCCGGTCGATGAACCCTTCGCCCCACCCGCCCGCCGTCAGCTCGCCGCCCGGCTGCGTCACCCCCTCGAAGTTGAGGGTGGACCGCAGCACGAACGCGCTCCCCGGGCTCTCCAGGTTGATCATCAGCGCCGGCTGCGTGAGGTACGGCTCCGTATGCGACAGCTCCGACGACTCGTTCCCCAGCCCCGTGGTGACGATGGGGTACGCCTGCGCCATCCCCATCAGGCTCCACCCGTCGCCCAGCGGCCGCATGTACATCCGGTGCCCGCCTGGCGCGCCCTCCGCGTGCGCGTGCACCCCCGCCGGCTGCGCGCCGTGCCCCGCATGCGGATCCGCCCCCGCGGCCGGCTGCGTCTCCGCCGGCTTCGCATCGTGCCCGGCGTGGCCCGCGTGGGGATCCACCGCGGCGGGGGCGGGCGGCGGCGGCGCGGGCGCCGGCATGGGCGGTGGAGGCTGCCGATTCACGTTCCCCGGCCGCGCCATCCGATCGCGCGCGGAATCCGCACGCATCATCTCGCGGTGCGCGGAATCAGTGTGCATGCGGTGCGGGTTGGCCGTATCCACCTTCAGGGTGTCGCGGCGCACCTCTCCGTGCTCGTGCTGCTGCGCGGAAAGTGCGGCCGGACCCGCGGTCCCCACAAGCAGGGCCGCGGCCATCATGATCCTTCTCATCCCTCTGAAACGCTCCTGCTCCAGTTCGAAAACGCGCCGGTCCGGATGGACGGGCGATCGTCGGGCTACGAACGGAGGGCGCTTCGCGGAGGGGGTGGATCGGTGGAGAGCGTGGGAGACGCGTAGGCGGCGCGGCCGGTGGCCAGGCCGTCGGTGCGCGACGCATCGAGCGTCGGGAGAGATGTGGCCAGCGT
>DASTVC010000487.1:0-3649 GCA_035759295.1 Longimicrobium sp.
CGCCCTGGAAAGGGACGCCGGTGCCGTCCCAACGGTCGGCGAGGATCATGAGCGTGGCGGCGGGGGACGAGGGCTCACGAGTGCAGCAGGACCATCACCCCAACCTCCGGGGGGCCGCCCTCCAGCAGCCGCAGCCCCACCGTGTTCAGGTCCAGCTGCACCACCTCCACGCACGGCGGAGCCCCCACGGGCGCGCCGCCGCCGGCCGGGACTCCTTCCTTTCCGCTTCCCCACTCGCGCCGCTGCTGCTCCAGCCGGTCGCGGATGCTGAGCACCCGATCCCACGCCGCGCCCTCCGCCCCTCCCCCGCGGTAGAACACGATGGCCTCCAGCAGCATGATCAGCCCCGGCTCTTCCGGAAAGCGGTCGGCTTGCGACAGCACCGGCGCCGGCCAGTTGAGGGTCTTGCGGGGGCGAAGGCGCAGCTTGAGGTCGTCCCACTCGCCGCCGGCGGTGCCGGGACGCATGGAGCCCACCGTGCGCCGGTCGCCCACGTTGCGCTCCAGCCAGGGCGACACGCCGTAGCTGGTCTCGTCGAACCCGTCGCTGGGGGCGGCGAACAGGGCGCTCCAGAAGTCCACCACCACGTCGCCCAGGTGCGTGTCGTCGTTGTAGTCCACGCCCCACAGGGACAGCGCCTGCTCGAAGGGAATGTGCCAGCGGTCGTCGCGCGTCTCCACGCTCACGTTGGTGACGTTGCCGTGCCGGTCCGTGGCGCGGGCCATCGCGTCCGTCTGGTGATAGACATAGAACTGGACGGATGCCACGTCGCTCCGCTCGTCCGCGGAGGTCACGGCGTCGAACGAGGCCAGCTCGTACACGTCCACCGGGACAAAGCCGAAGCGACCGTGGGGGATGGTCTCGATGCGACCCCGGCGCAGGCGCTTGAAGACGGGCATGATCCGCCCGGCCGCCTTTCCGTCGCCATTACCGCCCGGGCCGGAACCGCCCGGCGCGTCGGGACCGCCCGGGGAGATGGGCGCCATGGGGCCGTCGGGAACCGGGGGGGGAGGAAAGGGAATGTCGCTCATGGAAGTTCTCCGCGTGCGCATGAAGAAGGGGCGGCCGCCGGGCCGCCGGGGACCGGGTCACACCTTCAGCACCACCATCAGGAACAGCTCGTCGGGCTCCGGGTGGCCCCGCTCGGCCGCGGCGTCGGCGGCGGCCTTGCCCAGCCGGCGGACGATGGACTCCACCGACTCGTCGGGATCGTCCGCGGCGACTCCCGTCGCCAGCGCCGTGGCCGTGGCCTGTGCCCCCGCCACGCGGCGCGCGGCGTCGAGCGTGACCTTGGTCTGTCCCTCCACGGCCTGGGGCTTCCGGTCCTCCGCCTCGAAGATGTCCCGGACGCCGTGATGGGTAAGCCGGGCAAAGTCGGCGCGGACCAGGCCCAGGCGGTTGCGGTCGTAGTGCACCACCTCCACCCCGAGCGGCCACACGGGCGCCACGGAGTTGATGGTCTTGCGGGGCACCACCTTGAGGTACAGGTCGTCCCACTCGCCGCCGCGCTTGAGGCTTTCCACCGTGCGCCGGTCGCCGCAGCAGCGGTCGAACCAGGGCGAGTTGGCGTAGCTGGTCTCGTCGAACGGGTCGTTGAGCCCGGAGAACAGCTTCTTCCAGAACTCGTTCACCACGTCGCCCAGCGCCGTCTGGCCGTCGGCCTTGACCCCGTACTGCAGCAGCACGTCCTCGAAGCGCTGCCTGAAGACGGGGCCGCGGCTCTCCTCGATGGTGATGAGGGGCGGCACGGGCGGATCCTCATCGGGAAAGTCTTCGGGGCGGCGGATCTTCATCTCCGTGCGGTGATACAGGAACCAGTGCACCCGGTCGTACCACGGCTTTCCATCCGCCGAGGCCACCACGGGAAAGCGCTCCAGCTCGCACACGTCCACCACGGGGTAGCTGCCCAGGTTGTGGTCGATGATGGCGGGCTCGTCGGGCTGCAGGCGCTTGTAGACCACCTTGTAGCCGGTGAGCCCCGGCAGCATCCCCTTGAGCTGCTCCACGATCTCGGCCACGATCTGGGCCTTGCTCTTCTGCTCCAGCGCGTCGGCGTTCCTGGCCCGTTCCACGTACTGGTGGGCGTCGACGGCGGCCTTCACCTGCTTCGCGATGTCCTCCCGCGTGCTCACCTGGACGCGGTTGAACAGCTCGGCCGTGATCAGGTCGCCGGGGCTGGTGGGCTCGTAGGGCTTGATGTCGGTCATGACGGCCTTTCCTGTTGGGTGGGCGGGGAATCCTGCGGGGCCCCGGCGCGCTCGCGCAGAACGCGCGCGGCCACGCCGGCGGCCTTGGCGTGCAGCACGCCCACGGGGCCGGGGGCGTTGATCTCGGCGGCGGTCGTGGGGGCGAAGTCGGCGCCCAGGGCGGCCTTGCGGGCGCTCTCGGCGCGGCCGCCGGCAAAGCGGACGGAAACGTCGAAGCGCCCGGGCCCGTCCGGCGTTGGCGACACCTCGACCTCGATGGCGTTGCCCCACGCGCCGGGGGATTCCACGGGCTTGCCCTGCTTCTTCGATTCCACCGCGTCCTTCGCCGTGAGCTCGATGATGAGCGGCACGTCGGGATCGACCAGGTACAGGCGCGCGGGCTGTCCTTCGCGCCCGAGGAGGAGCCGGCGCACGCGCGGGCGGCGCAGGGGGATGGGGATGCCGGTGAAGCCGATGGGGACGCGCGCCACCCGCCGGGCGATCACCAGGCGCGAGGGGCCCTGCTTCTCCTTCGATCCGTCCGGCAGCACGGCTTCGCGCGCTCCGTTGATGGCGGTGATGATGTGATCGGGGTCCGCCTCCGGCTCCGTGACCACGCCGGAATAGCGCTCCGCCGGCCCTTCGCCGCCAAAGCGCGACCCGTCGAAGGCGCCGCCCAGGAAGTCGGGGAGCACGGCGGGAAGGAGCAGGTCGAACGCCCCCGGCGCGTGCCGGGTCCACGCCGCGCGCACCTGCACCGGCGGCGACGAGGCCTGGCCCTCGCCCGCGAACACGGCGCCGCCGTGCGCGTATCCGGTGGCCTCGGAGCCGAATCGGCTCACGTCGTAGATCCCCCGCTCCAGGCAGGCGGCGCCGGGAAAGCGGGTGGGCGGAACGTCGCGATGGGGCGGATGATCGAACGGCGCGTGGTCGAAGCGGGCGCCGTGGCATTCCACGTACGTCCACGCGGACCGGCCGCGGGGGATGGATAGGAAGGCGGCGCGGTCCTCCTCCTCCGCCGCGACGAGCCGGGACCGCGCGGCGGCGGCGCGGCGCGGCAGGCTGTCCGCCGCGTCGCCGGAGCCGATGGAGACGCCCGCGAAGGTTTCCGCCGCGCCGCCCTCCGCGTCCTCGCGCACCTGCACGTCGTACAGGCGGTCCACCCGCCGCGCGACCAGGGTGGGGATCTCCCCCGGCTCCCCCTCGTGCAGCTCGCCCTCGGCGGCGACCGTGTGGCCGGCGTGCCAGGACAGGCGGATGGCGGTGCCGGGCAGGACGCGCGAGAACGCCTTCCCCGCGCCGTCGCGCAGCACCCAGTGGCCCTCGTCCTCCGCCAGCCGCCCGCGCAGCCGCCGGCGCCCGCCGTCCGCCAGCGCCTCCGACGACGACGGCGCGTCGCCCGGCGCGGCCTCCGTCACCCGGACGCGGACCCGGGGCGTTTCCACCTCGCCCACGGTGGCGGG
>DASTVC010000488.1:0-3771 GCA_035759295.1 Longimicrobium sp.
CGCCGCTCCCGGCGGGGTCACCGCCTGCAGCCGCGTGGGGTCGATGAACAGCGTGGCCGCGTCCCGTCCGCCGACGCGCACGCGGCACCCCGGCTGGAACCCCGTCCCCGTCACGATCACCACCGTGCCGCCGGAGAGCGGACCCTCCTTCGGCACGATCGCCTTCACCCCCGGCGGCGTCACCGGACGCACGATCCGGAAGAAGGCGTTGCTGCGGTCCTCCGTGCTCTGGCCGATGGTGTCCGTCGCGGTGACGGAGATCAGGCCGCGGTCCGTGGGTAGATTCGGCACGGTCCACATGGCGTTCTGCCGGAAACCGGGGATGCCGAGGACGACCGGCTGGAACGTCGCGCCCCCATCCACCGAGTAGCGGACGTCGTGGGAGGCGAGGCCCTTGTCGTCGCTGCTGTTCCAGCTGATGGTGACCGTCTGCCCCGGCGTCAGCACCTCACCCCCGTTGGGCGCGGTGACGGTGACGAGCGGCTTGGCGTCCGCCGGCGTGCCCAGGATGCGGAAGATGCCGCTGCGCCCCTCGCCCGTCTTGCCGGTGTTGTCCGTGGCGCGGACGGCGATCACCGCGCTGTCGGTGGCCTGCGCCGGAAGCTGCACCAGCAGGTCGCGAGTGGCGCCGGGAAGGCCGGGGACCAGCGTCTGGAAGGTGGCGCCGCCGTTGGACGAGAAGCGGATGTCCTGCGAGACGATGGAGCCGTCGTCGCCCGCGGTCCACGCCACGTTGATCACCTGCCCGCCGCTGAACACCTGCCCCGCGCCGGGCGAAAGGACGACCACGTTGGGCGGCAGGTCGGTGGGGATGACGGTGAAGACCGGCGTGAGCACCGTCCCCGTGGGCGTGTTGAGGGTGATGGGCCCGGTGACGGCGCCGGCGGGGACGGTGGTGCCCAGCCGCCCGTCGCCCGTGGGGTTCAGCTGCACGGGGATGCCGGGGGCGAACGACCCGCCCGTGACCCGGTCCAGCGCGGTGCCGCTGATGAACACGCCGATCCCCGGGATCCCCTGGGTGGGGCTGATGCCGGTGACCGTGGTCATCAGCGGGGGCAGGACGGTGAACACGCCGCCCTGCACCTCGCCCGCGGCGGACTCCAGGATGACGTTGCCGGTGGCCGCGTTCTGCGGAAGGGTGAAGGTGATCTGCTGGTTGCTGGGGCGGGAGATGACCTGGATGCGCAGGGCGCCGATGCGCACCCCCGTGGCCAGGTTCAGGTCCGCGCCGTTCAGGGTTACGATGTCTCCCGGCCGTCCGGAGGTGGGGGAGAACGAGTCCAGCCGCGGCAGCCCGGAGCCGGCGAAGAAGTTCGCCGCGCTGACGGCGATGCCCAGCGGCGTGTGCACGCGGATGGGGCCCGACCCCACGAACCCGGGGACAAAGGCGCGCACCTGCGTGTTGCTGACGACGGTGAACTGCGCGTCGACCCCATTGAAGGTCACGCGGTTGGCGGCGCCCAGCTCGGTGCCGAAGATGTCCACCTGCGCACCCGGCGCCCCCGCGGCGGGTGAGAAGCTGGTAATCCCCGGAAAGCCCGTCGCGACCGTGAAGCTGGCCGTGCTGGTCGCGGAGCCGGTCGGTCCGCTGACGGAGATGGGGCCGGTCGTGGCCCCCTGCGGCACCGTCGCCTGCAGGATGGTGGGCGAAAAGGCGAAGATGCCGTCCGCCCGCACGCCGTTGAAGCGCGCCTCCGTCACCTTGTCCAGGTTGGTGCCGGTGATGTTGATCCCCTCGCCCGCGCGCCCGGCGGTGGGTGAGAAGCCCTGGATGGTGGGAGCGGTGCTGGGCGCCAGCACCACGAAGTCGAACGCGCTCGCGAAGCCGTCCACCGTCACCCGCCCCGTGGTGGCGCCGGCGGGGACGGTGGTGTCGATGCGCGTGGTGCCGCTGGGAACGTAGTTGGCCAGCACGCCGTTGAAGCGCACCTGCCCCTCGAACGGGTTGAAGTTGCGGCCGATGATGGCCACGGCGGTGCCCGGCGCGCCGCTGCGGGGCTGGATGTCGTCGATCGCCGGGTTGATGGTGAACACCGGCGTGGGGAGCGCGATGCCGATCGGCTCCGTGGGCGCGGCGAAGCGCGAGCCGGTGAGCGGACCGGAGGCCTGGAGGGTGCCGCCGTCCGCGCCGTTGAGCAGCGCGGTGCGGCCGGCGGGGATGCCGTCGTCGGAGATGGACATGGATGCTTCTCCTCATCAAGAGGGGGTGGATGGCCGCGGGAGATCCGTCCCGGGGCCGGGGGCGCCCGCGCGGGGGTGCGCGGGCGAACGTCGTGTAGGCGTGTGGATGGGGATCAGCCCCGGTCAGGCGAGGGCCGGGGACGCCGCGGCGTGGCGGGGTGGGGCGGCGAGCGTGGCGGCACGGATCATCGGCACGTCCACGATGCGCGCGCCGACGGACGGCGGGTCTTCCACGGCGGCGGCCAGGGCGCGCGCCATCTGCCGCAGCGTCACCAGCCCCAGCCGCCGCGCGGTCTCGCGCGTGGAGGGAAGGCGCGCGGCCACGGCGTACGCGGGAAGGAGCAGGCAGGGCCAGCGGTGGCCGGGGCCCAGCACGTACCAGGGACGCAGGATGGTGGCGGGGATGCCGCAGGCGCGGACCGCCTCTTCCGCCTCCATGCGCGCATCCACGTACGCCCGCATCACCGGCGCGGGGTGGGCGACGCTCACGTAGACCAGGTGCCGCACGCCGGCGTCGAGCGCCGCGCGCACGGCCTCGCGCGCGGATGCCAGGTCCACCTCGAGGAACTGGCGGGCTTTCGACGGATTGGGCCGCGGCGTGCCCACCAGGTGCACCACCGTGTCGAAGGTGCGGACGGACTCCGCGTAGCTGTCGGCGTCCAGCGCGTCCCCCAGCGCCAGGCCGGCGCCGGGGGGCAGGCGGTGGATGGACTCGGGCCGGGCGAGGGCGCGGACGCGGTGCCCGCGGTCCAGCAGCAGTCCGATCAGCCGCCCGCCCAGGTAGCCCGTGCCGCCGGTGACGAAGACGCGCATTCCTTCCTCCTCCGTGTCCGGGGCGGTCACGCGGCGGCGCCGGCGAGCGCCATCGCGCGCATCGCCGCGTCGCGGACGGCCGGGACGACGTCGGCGTGGTGGTGCACGGGGCGCCAGCGGCCGTCCTCGCGGCGCATCACCAGCGTCATCCGCGCGTCCACCTGGCACCGCTCGCCCATCAGCACCCCGCTCCCCGTCTCGCGCCCGGAGACCAGCGCGACGTCCGGCGCCAGCATGCGCACGGAAAGCTCGCCCGGGGTGATGCCGCCGTCGGTGACGGCGCCGGCCCACTGCTCCCACGCGGCGCGCACCTCGTCCCACCCCTGCTGGCGGCCGCCGCCGGGGTGCATCACCGTGGCGTCGTCCGCGTGGGACCACTCCTCCAGGACGGGCCCGGCGTCGCCGTTCAGCGCCTGGTTCACCTTGCCGTAAAGCCGGTGCACGGCCTCGCGGATCTCCTGCTCTGTCGCGTCCATGGGGGTGCTCCGCATCAACAGGGTTTCGGAATGCGCCGCGACGGAAAGCGGCCGCCCGGGACATCCCGGACGGCCGCAAGGTTAGGCGTGGGCGCTGTTCATCCTCCACGCCAACAACTGCTCAGTTTCTGCTCACCCCCGGCGGCGCGTTGCTCCGTTTCCGCGATCGAGCCGGAAAAGATTCTGTCTCATATCGAATACCAGAATTCGCTGTGCGCTCGGAGTTCCACTGCCGGTTTCACGCGGAGACGCGGAGGTGAAGGGAGAGGCGCGGAGGGAAGATCGAGACTGCTCCGCGCCT
>DASTVC010000489.1:0-14966 GCA_035759295.1 Longimicrobium sp.
CCCTCGGTGATGCCGGCGAGATCCTTCGGTCGGCGCCAAGCTACATCGTAGAAGCAGGTTACGCGCGGCGCCTCCCTCAGGAAGTCAACGGTTGTAGACGGGTCAGCACACCCTCTCAGGAAATTAATGGCTTTCCGGATCGTATAGATCCCCGCTGCTGAACGGCCGCTTCCACTGGTATGAGCGTTCGAGCGCAGCGTCCAGTGCGATGGTATCGCCAAGGTCCAGAGCGATGTCTCCGCAGACGTCGCACATCGGAAGGATGAGATCATCAAGAATCAGCACCTCTGGATCATCCCGATATCCCATCACCATCCCCACGACGTTGGTGGGGCGAAGCGTGCCGACTCCGCACCCCCCGCACGCGCGCTCCGCCGGAATAGCAGTATTCATTTGACCTCTGGCACGACTGGACCAAGATGTTGATCGATCGATCCAAAGTATGCCAGTATTTTTCGCCACGCGCAATGGACACTCCGAACACGCCAGCCGTGGTACAAATTGGTCAGCGGAACAGCTTCGCAACCTCGGGCTTCACCACCTTGCCCATGGCGTTGCGGGGGAGGGTGTCGACGCGGCGGAGGTCGCGGGGGAGCTTGTAGGGGGCCAGGTGATCGCGCGCCCACTCCTGCAGCGCCTGCAGCGTAAGGCCCGACTCCTCGGGCATCTCCACCGCCGCGCAGACGCGCTCGCCCCACTGCTCGTCCACCACGCCCACCACGGCGCACTCGCCGATGAGCGGGTGCGTGCGCAGCACCTCCTCGATCTCCAGCGCCGAGACCTTGTAGCCGCCGGTCTTGATGATGTCCACGCTGCGGCGGCCCAGGATGCGGTAGTAGCCGTCTTCCACCACCGCCACGTCGCCGGTACGGAACCAGCCATCGCGGAACGCATCGGCAGTCGCTTCGGGGCGGCGCCAGTACTCCAGGAAGACGGCTGGCCCGGCGATCTCGATCTCCCCCGGCGTGCCGGGCTGCACCTCGGCGCCCTCCTCGTCCACCAGGCGGGCGCGCACGCGGGGGAGCGGCATCCCCACGAAGCCGGGGCGCCGCTCGCCGTGCAGCGGGTTGCTGAGCCCCATGCCGATCTCCGTCATCCCGTAGCGCTCCAGCAGCACGTGGCCGCTGATCTGCCGCCAGCGCTCCAGCGTCTGCACCGGGAGCGCGGCGGATCCGCTCACCATCAGCCGCATCCGCCGGCAGCCGGCCGACATCCGCTCGCGGCGCGCCTCGTCCGCGGCGGCGTACGCGGCGATCAGGCGGCCGTAGACGGTGGGGACGGCCATGAAGAGCGTCAGGCGCCCGCTCTGGATCACCCGCCATGTCTCGTCGGCGTCGAAGCGCGGGACGATCTCGCAGACGGCGCCGGACCAAAGGGCGCAGGTGAGCACGTTGACGATGCCGTGCACGTGGTGCAGTGGCAGCACAAGGAGCGTGCGGTCGTCCGCCGTCCATCCCCACGCCTCGACCAGCGCCGTGACCTGCGCCACCAGGCCCGCGTGCGTGGTCACGGCGCCCTTGGGCTTGCCCGTGGTCCCGCTGGTGTAGACGATCATCGCCCGCCGCGCCTGGTCGACCGGCGGCAGCGGGGCGGGTTCGGCGGCGAGCGCGTCCGCCGTCAGCAGGAAGCGCCGGCCGTTGCGCTCGGCGATGGGCCGCAGCGCTTCCGCGAACTGCGGGTGCGCGACAACGATCTCCGCGTCGGCGTCCTGCACCACGTACTCCAGCTCCGCGGGCGGATGCGAGACGGCGAGCGGAACGGCGATCCCGCCCGCGCGCCACACGCCCCACTGCACGGCGACGTAGTCCCATCCCGGCGGCGCCAGGAACGCCACGCGCGCCTCGCGCAGGTCGTCGCGCCCGTCCAGCAGCGCCGCCGCCACCCGCGCCGACGCATCCAGCAATTCCGCATAGGTGAACGTGCCTTCCGGTGCCACGACGGCGGTGCGCTCCGCGTGCTCGCGGGCGCGGGCGATGAGCGAGAGGTCGGCAGAGGGTGGGTTCATCGGCGGCGGAGGCGGAAACGGGTGGACGATTCGGCTGCCGGACAAGGTAAGCGGCTCGCGGACGGCGCGCACTCGGCTCCGGAGCGGATGCCGTATCCAGAGGCTTCGAGATTTCTGCTGCGGCTCCCCACAGGCATGCAATGGGCACGCAAAAAGACCGGCGGCCCGGGGGAGATCCCGGGCCGCCGGCCGCGTTCCATCCGACCTTCAGCCGATTACGGCGCCGTCTTGGTCACCACGAAGGTGGCGCGGTACTGCGACTGCGCGATGGGGCTCGTGGAGCTCGGATACGGAGCGAGCGACACCAGCGCGACGTTGTAGTTCAGGTAGTCGACTGACTTGGGGTCCAGGTTGGTGTGCAGCTCGGCGCCGAAGGCCTTGCCGTCCTTGGAAAGCACCACCTGCACCACGGCGTCGCCGGCCCACACGCACTGCACGTTGGTGGGGCAGCGCGAATCGCTGGGCACGCCCTGGAAGCTCACGGTCAGACCCTCGCCGGCCACGGTGGCGCTGCGGCCCACGCGCAGCTCGAACGGCTGGTCCAGGGTTACGTTGGCGCTGGCGGCGGCAAGGGCCGACTCGGGCGCCTGCGCCGGGGCGGTGGCGTCCTGGCTGCACGCGGCCAGGCTGGCCGCGCAAAGAACGGCGAAAATGGCTCTCTTCATGGTCGTGTCTCTCGTTCGTTCGTGCCACCGCCCTCAAGGCGGCAGACTGGTGGTTGTCGGTCCCGGGTGCTGGCTCGTTTCGCACCATCTCAGCCGACATAAATAAATATTATCCCGCGCTTACCATGCAGTCAATGACAACAGTGCAGATATTACGTATCGACGGGACTCCAAGCAGGGAAGCCAAGCGAACGTACGTTCGAACTCCACACAAGCGAAACCGTTGCTGTAGCAAGATATGGAAGCAGATGTCCTATCTGAATCGAAGCATCAGACCTCACGCAATAATTGCAATGTAAAATTGCGTGCATTTCGTGACATACCAACCAACCAGAAACAGTCTATTACAAGATCCGGGATCAGCCAGAGACGCCAACTTCAACGGAAGGGAGCAGCTGAACGTCAGGAGGGACAACAAACGGCGGCAGGGCCGGAGGATGCGCATCCCCCGGCCCTGCCGCCGTTTTGTCTTGCCTGCCGCCTGATCGTCGTCCTCAGCGCGGACTGCTAGAAGAACACGGGCTCCTGGTAGGCGCCGAAGACCGTTTCCAGGGCCGCGCGAATCTCGTACAGCGTGGCGTAGGCGCGCACCGCGTCGAGCATTGCCGGGATCACGTTCTCCGTGGTGCGCGCGGCCTGCTTCAGGCGCTCCAGGGTGGCGTCCACCTGCGCCTGGTCGCGGCGGGCGCGCATGGCGGCCATCCGCTCGCGCTGCCGCAGCTCGGCCGCCTCGGTGATCTTGAGGAGCGGGATCTCCAGCTCCTCGCCCTCGACCGTGAACTCGTTCACGCCCACGATGGTGCGCTCGCCGCGCTCGATCTCCAGCTGCTGGCGGAAGGCGCTGCGGGCGATCTCGCGCTGGAAGTAGCCCACCTCGATTCCCGGCACCACCCCGCCCAGCGTGTCGATCTCGGCGAAGATGGCCTCGGCCTGCGCCTCCATCTGGTCCGTGAGCGCCTCCACGTAGTACGACCCGGCCAGTGGATCGATCGTGTTGGGCACGCCCGTCTCGTACGCCAGCACCTGCTGGGTGCGCAGGGCGATCTGCACGGCGCGCTCGGTGGGGAGCGCCAGCGTCTCATCCATCGAATTGGTGTGCAGCGACTGCGTGCCGCCCAGCACCGCGGCCATGGCCTGGTAGGCCACGCGCACGATGTTGTTCTCCGGCTGCTGCGCCGTGAGCGTTACGCCCGCCGTCTGCGCGTGGGTGCGCAGGCGCCAGCTCTCCGGGTTCTTCGACCCGAAGTCCTCGCGCAGGTGGCGCGCCCATATGCGGCGGGCGGCGCGGAACTTGGCGATCTCCTCGAAGAAGTCGTTGTGGACGTCCCAGAAGAAGGAAAGGCGCGGGGCGAAGTCGTCCACGTCCAGCCCCCGTTCCACCCCGCGGCGCACGTACTCCAGCCCGTTCTTGAGCGTGTACGCCAGCTCCTGCACGGCGGTGCTCCCCGCCTCGCGGATGTGGTAGCCGCTGATGGAAATCGGATTGTACTTGGGCGCTTCCTTCGACGCCCACTCGAACATGTCCTCGATCAGCCGCAGCGCGGGCTCCGGCGGAAAGACCCAGGCGTGCTGCGCCTGGTACTCCTTGAGAATGTCGTTCTGCACGGTGCCGCGCAGCTTGTGGAACGGCACGCCCTGCTTTTCCGCGGCGATCATGTAGAAGCAGAACAGGATGATCGCGGGACCGTTGATGGTCATGCTCACGGAGACCTGGTCGAGCGGAATGCCGTCGAACAGGGTCTCCATGTCGTCGAGCGACGAGATGGCCACGCCGCACTTGCCCACCTCGCCCAGCGACCGCGGATGGTCGCTGTCGTATCCCATCAGCGTGGGAAAGTCGAAGGCGACGGAAAGGCCCGTCTGCCCGCGGCCCAGGAGAAAGTGGTAGCGCTCGTTGGTCTCTTCCGCCGTGCCGAAGCCGGCGAACTGGCGCATGGTCCACAGCCGCGTGCGGTACATCGTTCCGTACGGCCCCCGCGTGAACGGGAACTCGCCCGGCATGCCGATGCGCTCGTTGTAGTACGCGGCCTCGTCGCCCGAGGGCGCGGGGCGGTCCAGCGGGGTGTAGAGCGGCTCTACCTCCACGCCCGAGACGGAGGTGAAGCTGATGTCGCGCTGGCCCATGCGCTCGGCGGCGCCCTCCCACGCGGCCAGGCCGGCGCGCAGGGTCTCCAGCTCCTTCTCCTTTTCGCGGATGCGCTCCAGCAGGTCCGCGGGGGGCACGTTACGCTCGACCACGCTCATCGTAGTTGTCCCAGTTAACGGGGTTCGACCCCGAGTTCCGTCACGATCCGGTCCGCCACCGCGTACGGCGACACCTCGCCCGACTCCAATGACTGCAGCGAATCCGCCAGGATCCGTTCGCCCGGCCCCATGCGCCAGGCCAGCCGCTGCAACCGGCGCTCCACCACGGCGCGCACCCGCTCCGCCAGGCGCGCCTGCCGCCGGCGGCTGAGCTCACCCGAATCGTGCAGATACACCCGATGCCGGTCCAGCGTTCGGGCCAGCTCCTCCAGCCCGTCGCCGCTCTGCGCCACGGTCTTGAGCACGGGGATGGCCCAGGTGCCGCTCTCGTCGGCGCGGGACTTCAATCCCTCGCGCGCGGCCTTCTGCACGGACTTAAGGCTCACGCCGTGGTGGCCGGCGTTGGAGGGCGCCTCGCCCAGGCGCATGTGCAGCATCAGCTCCAGCTCCTGCGCCAGCCGGTCGGCGCCGGGGCGGTCGGCCTTGTTGATGACGAAGATGTCGGCCACCTCCATCAATCCCGCCTTCATCGCCTGAATGGAATCGCCCGATTCCGGCACCAGCACGACGACGGAGGTATCCGCCGTCCCCGCGATCTCCAGCTCCGACTGGCCCACGCCGACGGTCTCCAGCACCACGCGGTCGTAGCCGTACGCGTCCAGCAGGTCGGCGACTTCCTTGGTCGTCGTCGCCAATCCACCCAGGTGGCCGCGGCTGGCCATGGAGCGGATGAAGATCCCCGGGTCGGTGGAGATGTTGTTCATCCGGATGCGGTCGCCCAGCAGCGCCCCGCCGGTAAAGGGGGACGATGGATCGACGGCGACGATGCCGACCTTTTCCTCGGCCTTGCGGAACTCCAGCGCCAGCTTGGACGTCAGAGTTGACTTGCCCGCGCCTGGCGGCCCGGTGACGCCGATGCGGTGCGCGCGTCCCATCTCCGCGTGCAGCTGGTGCAGAATGCGCTCGAACCCGGGGCGCCCGTCTTCTACGATGGAGATGGCCCGGGCCAGCGCGGTTCGCTGCCCCGCGCGGAACCGCTCCAGCAGCTCGTCGGGGGGAGCGGCGTTCGTTTGCGAGATCATCGGGTGAAAGTGCCGTAAACGCTGGCTTTGTGTCAAGCGAGCGGACGATCGAACGAAGGGAGTGCGAAAGTGCGAAAGTGCGAAAGTGCGAAAGTGCGAAAGTGCGTGGATGCGAGAGTGCGGGATACCGAACCTCAGTTCGGTGCGCGGGGCCGAAAAGAATTGAACGCAGAGAGCGCAGAGTTCAAAAGAGAGAGCGCAGAGAACGTTCTTTCATCCGTCCTCTGCGCTCTCTCAGTTCTTCTCTGCGCTCTCTGCGTTCAAACCGCCGGTGCCGGACTGCACACCGAAATCGCGGAGCCGGGATCTGTCTGTGAGGGCCAAAGTCGACGCACTCGCGCGGGGCTTCCCTTCTGCCGGATTTTGTGACATCCTTCCACTGGACGTCTGTCACTTTTTGCAAATCGAGGGTGGATGGCGGATCGCAGGGTCCTGCTCATCGGGGACGACGCGGAGGTTCTCGAGGGGGTGCGCACCGCCTGCGAGCGCGCGGGGGCGGCGCTGCACGCGGCGGCGACGCTCGGAGACGGGCTGCGTGCGCTCTCCGCTTCTGCCCATGGCGCGACGGTGCTGCTGGCGTCGGCGGTGGACGGGGACGGGGCGATCATCCGCCGCATTGCGGCGGCGCCCAACGCGGGGACGCTGGTGCTGGTGGCACGCGCGCCGGCGCTGCGCCTGGCCATCGACGCCCCGCGTCTGGGCGTGGCCGAGCTGCTGACCGTTCCGCTGGACGTCGGCAGGCTGGCCGCCGTGCTTTCCCCCGCCCCGCCCGCCGGCGCCGTGGTGCCGCTTCCCCGGCTGGCGGCCGGACCGGGGGACGAGCTGGTGGGGAGCAGCCCCGCGCTCATCGATGCGTTCAAGACCGTCGGCAGGGTGGCGGAAAGCGATGCCACGGTGCTGGTGACCGGCGAGTCGGGAACGGGAAAGGAGCTGGTCGCCCGTGCGCTGCACTCCGCCAGCGGGCGGGCGGGGGGCGCCTTCGTGGCCGTAAACTGCGCCGCGATTCCCGAGGACCTGCTGGAGAGCGAGCTGTTCGGGCACGAGCGCGGGGCGTTCACGGGAGCCATCGCGCGCAAGGTGGGCCGGTTCGAGCGTGCGAACGGCGGCACGCTGTTCCTGGACGAGATCGGGGACATGAGCCTGGTGCTGCAGGCCAAGATCCTCCGGGCCCTGCAGGAGCGGGAGATCGAGCGGCTGGGGGGCGAGGAGCGCATTCGCCTGGACGTGCGCGTGGTGGCGGCAACCCATCGCGATCTGCCGTCGCTGATCGCCTCGGGCGACTTTCGCGAAGACCTCTTCTATCGCCTGGCCGTCGTAAGGCTGCACCTGCCGGCGTTGCGTGAGCGCCCCGGCGACGTGCGCGCCGTGGCGCTGCACTACGCGGCGCGCTTCGCGGCCGAGCACGGGCGCGCGCTGCGCGGCATTGCCGACGAGGCCATGCGCAGCCTGGAAGCCCACGCGTGGCCGGGAAACGTCCGCGAGCTGCGCAACGTGCTGGAGCGTGCGGTGCTGCTGGCCCCCGGCGACGTGCTGCAGGTGGATCACCTTCAGCTGGGACCGGCGGCCGCGCCGGGGAAGACGGCGGCGGGGGCGGCCGAATCGCTCCCCGGCTACTCCCCCGACATGACGATGGCGCAGGTGGAGGCGCTTCACATCGGGCAGGTGCTGCGCCAGGTGGACGGGCACTTCGGACGCGCCGCGGAGATCCTGGACATGCACCGCAACACCGTCTCGCGCAAAGCCATCGAGTACGGCGTGATCCCGGGGTGAACGGGTCGCGCCACCCAAGCGGCTCGATCGACAAACGGCGTCATCCCCCGACCGAAGTTCTCCTGTCCCGGCGCCATCAGCCGAGGAGCGAGCCCCGCTGCCGTCGCGACACCCGATCCACTTCGCCGGGACTCTGCCGGTTCCTGCAGCGCGTTGTCACAAAAACCGGCAGCCGCCCCGCCGCCCGGAATGTCCGAAGTAGGGAAAATCCAAGCAACGACAACATTTTCCGCCGATCGTCACCACGGAACGGCACATGCCTTACATCCGCCCATGAACGCCGCCGACCGCCCATCCATCGACCGCGCGTGACCCAGCGAGCCCTGAAGATCGATGCCGCGCTCAAGGCCATCCCCGAAACGGATGACCTGGCGCACCTGCGCGAGGCGCTGCTGTCGGCGTCGCGCGCGGACGGCGGGCTGGCCTGGGGCTCGGCCGAGGACTACCCCGTGCTCAACACGCGCCTGGCGGACCCGGCCGCGCTGGAAGGTCAGGTCCAGGCGCTCGCGGAGCGGGTTCGCCGGCGCGTGGAGGGGGTAATGCGCCACACCGTGCGCGCCCTGGCCGCGCTGGAGCGGGGAGACGCGGCCGAGGCGGCGCGGCACCTGGTGGATGCGGGCGAGGCGGAGGAGGGCGAGCGGCGGCTGGACCAGGCGCGGGAGTTCTACGAGCGGGCGCTGGAGATCGGCCGAAAGCCGCGCGACCGCCGGGGCGAGGGGCTGGCGCTTCGCCGGCTGGGCCGCGTCTCCCGCGCCATGGGCCAGTGGGAAGTGGCGACGCGGCGGTACCAGGACAGCTTCGACGTGTCGGTCGCCCAGCGCGACGACGTGGGTGCGGTGGTGGCGTGCCAGGGGCTGGGAAACGTGTACGTGGACCAGAGCCGCTGGAGCGACGCCCGGGCGTGGTACCTTCGCGGGGTGGAGCGCTGCCCGGCACACCCGCCCACCGCGGAGTACGTGCACCTGTGCGTGGGGCTGTCGGTGGTGGAACGCCGCCTGGGCGCCCTGGACGCCGCGGCGGAGTGGCTGGCGCGCGGAGAAGCGAGCGCGGCGGGGCTGGGCGACGGCCTGATGGCGTACGTGGACCACGCCTGGGGGCGCCTGCACCTGGCGCGGGACGAGGCGCAGGACGCCGAATCCGCCTTTCGCCGCGCGCTGGGGCGGGAGCTGGACCCGGCGTTCCGCGTGGCGGTGATGGTGGGGCTCTCCGAGCCCATGCTGCGCCAGGGCCGCACCCGCGAGGCCTTCGCTGTCGCACGCGACGCCGAGGCGCTGGCCATCCACTTCCATGCGGTGTCGAGGCTGCCCGACGTGTACCGGGCGCTCGGCGCTGCGGCGGCGGAGCGCGGCGACGCGGAGGCGTACCTGTTCTACGAGAAGGCGCTGGAGGTCTGCCGCGACCACGGGCTTCCCGCGTTCGAAGCAGCCGCGACACAGCATCATTACGGCAGGCTCGAGGAACGGCGGGGCGATTCCGAGGCCGCCGCCGCCCGGCTGGGCGAGGCGTACCGGCTCTACATGGAGCTGGGGGCGCGGATGGAGGCAGACGAGGTGGCGGGAGAGTTGAGGCGCGTGGGCGCCACGGTGGAACACAACGAACAGGGGCGTACGGTATGCGGATGATCGCGAGCGCGGCGGCGCTCCTCTTGGGGTTGCTCGCCGCGGGATGCAATGGCGAAGTGGTGGGCGGCGGCCAGCGCCCCGCGGCGCTGCTGGTGGTTTCTGGCGACCTGCAGACCGGCACGGCGGGCCAGGAGCTGGCTCAGCCGCTGGTGGTGAAAGTGGTGGACGAGAACGGCAAGCCCGTGCGCGGCCAGCTGGTGAACTTCCGGGTGACCGCTGGCGGCGGCTCCGTGTTCGCGGGCTCGGCGATCACCAACAAGGACGGGATCGCGCAGGAGCGCTGGACGCTGGGCCCGGTGGCGGCCGACAGCCAGCGGGTAGAGGCGCGCGCGGTGGATCCCGCGACGGGCGCGGCGCTGGTCTTCGCCATCTTCCGCGCCACGGCCACCGCCGGCACCGCTTCGTCGGTCGCGCCGGTGGGAGCCAGCACCCGCGCGGGCGAAGCCGGCGAGGTGGTCGCGGACTCGCTGGCCGTGCGGGTGGCGGACGCCCACGGCAACCCGGTGGGCGGCGTGGCCGTCACCTGGACCGCGGTCTCCGGCGGCGGCACGCTGTCGCCCTCCACCGTGACGACGGGCGCGAACGGCGTGGCGAAGGCGCAGTGGACGCTGGGGCCGCGGCTGGACAGCGCGCAGGTGGCCAGCGCGGCCATCGCGGGGGGCGCGGCGGCGCAGTTCACGGCGACGGCGTCGCTGCCGGCCAGCGCCGTGCTGGAAAAGGTGTCGGGCGACGGGCAGTCGGCGCCGGCGGGGGGCACGCTGGCCAACCCGCTGGTGGTGCGGCTGCGCCTGGCGGACGGGCGCCCCGTGCGGGGCCAGTCCATCCTCTGGATCGGCCCGTCCGGCTCCACCTTTACCCCGCCGCAGAGCGTGACCGACGCGCAGGGGCTGGCCTCGTCGACGTGGACGCTGCCGGGGTACATCGGCGGCTCGGGGGCGGCGGCGCAGGTGAACGGGGGAAGCCAGGCGGTGGGGTTCAGCGCCATGGGCCTGCCGCAGGCCACGCGGTTCTCCACCATCGCGGCGGGGCGCTGGCACACGTGCGGCGTGGCGGAAGATGGAAAGACGTACTGCTGGGGCCGCAACGACGCCGGGCAGCTGGGCACCGGTGCCACCACCGACCTCAGCGAGCCGGGGCAGGTGTCGGGGAGCGTATCGTTCACCTCGCTGGCGCTGGGCGGGGCGCACACCTGCGCGCTGACCCAGGCGGGGGCGGCGTACTGCTGGGGGAGCAACGCGCAGGGGCAGCTGGGCACCGGAAGCACCACGCCCGCCAGCACGCCGGCCGCCGTGTCGAGCGAGCACACCTTCCTGCGCCTGACGGCGGGCGAGGCGTTCACCTGCGGCATCACCACGGGCAGGGACGTGCTGTGCTGGGGCGACAACGCGGCCGGGCAGCTGGGAGACGGAAGCAACGACGACCGCCTGACGCCCACGGCCATCGCCACGGTTCCCGGAGGGAGCGAGTTCGGCGCGCTGGACGCGGGAAAGGAGCACGTCTGCGGCACCGTGACCGACGAGACGAACGTGGTCTACCGCACCTACTGCTGGGGGAGCAACTCCGCCGGGCAGCTGGGGCACGGGTTCACGGGGACGGAGAGCAACACGCCCGTCGTCGCGGCGTCCAATCCCTTCCTCTTCCGCCAGACCCACATCGCGGCGGGTGACGAGCACACCTGCGCCATCGCCCGCGGCGGCTCCGTGTCGTGCTGGGGGAGCAACGCGGCCGGGCAGACCGGGGGTATCCTCAACCTGAGCAACATGATCATGATCACCGCCGGGGCGGAGCACAGCTGCGCGCTGACGTCGGGGGATGCCCTGTTCTGCTGGGGGAGCAACGCGGCCGGCCAGGGGGGGCATCCGGGCGCCGGCGGACCCGGCCCGGTCCAGGTGTCCGGGGACTGGGACATGGTGTCGGCGGGCGGCATGCACACATGCGCGCTGCAGGAGGGGCTGCCGGTGGACACCGAGCCCGGCTACGGCTACTGCTGGGGAAACAACACGTACGGCCAGCTGGGGAATGGAACCAGGACCAGCAGCGAGCTGCCCGTGCGGGTCCGGTAGAGCGGGCCTGCAGTTCTTCCCGGGATGCACCCTGTTCCGGGTGGGCCGCTGATCTCCATCGTCCGAAAGAAGGCCTCCCACGGATCCGGATCCGTGGGAGGCCTTTCTATTCGGAATTCGTGCCGCTGTTGATCGAACGAATCGGTTGTCATTCCGAGGCCCGGCCACACTGTCGTCTGCGTCTCGCGCGAAAGGGCGCAGGGCCGAGGAATCTACCGTCGGCAATCGCGAGGGCGGACGCGGCAGCCGCTCCAGACGTGCGGTCGCACGGTGGCTGGACAGGGCCGGTGCCGGCTGGCGGATCAGGGCACCAGCATCCAGAGGGTAGATTTCTCAGTCGCGCCCGGGTCTGTCGCCAGGGCCTGGTTACGGGCGGCGCTCCTTCGAAATGACAGTACGGGTGGTTCCCTGAATCCCGGAGCTTCGATCAGGAGCACCTGCTTGCGCGCGACTGAAGGATCTTGCCTGCCCCACGCAGGGCTTGGATCCGAGCGCGGAAGCCAGCCCCGCGGTTCTGCCGGCGAGATCCTTCGGTCGGCGCCGGGCGGCATCGTGGAAGCAGGGTGCGGTGCGGCGCCTCTCCCTCAGAGGGTGTTGCCAAACCGTCCACAAGCGTTGACTTCCTGAGGGAGGCGCCGCTCCGCAAACTACTTTCAGGCAAAGAGTTGGCGCCGACTGAAGAACCTTTTCCGCCTGACTGACGGACTTGAACGGATCCCGAGGGCTGGGCTTCGCGCGACCCGACAAAGATCCTTCGGTCGCGCGCAAGCTTCTGTGGTTATGAAAGTTACGGGCGTGCGCTCCCCCAGGATGACAGTGTGCCTCCGGTGGGAGCCGGTAAGGATTAGCAACACCCTCTCAGGGAATCAACGCGTTTGGACGGTTCGGCAGCCGTCTCACTCGACGATACGCGCCATCGTCCCGGCAGATCAGTCCGGCAGCACCAGGAGGGCGTCGACGCCGACGGGGGCGTATACCTGGGTCGGGGGAGCACCGGGCTCCGGGGGCGCGGCCACGCCCGTGACCAGCAGCTGCGCGCGCACCGCACCGGACGCGTCGCGCACCGGCAGCAGCGCCTGCGCGGCGGGGAACTCGCCGTGCCAATCCGTCTCGCACCTCAGCTCCGCGTGGAGCGTGCGCCAGATCGGCGCGACGTCGGCACGGGCGCGCCATCCGCCCGCATCCACCCACACATCGTCGCCCTGCCGCCACAGACGCAGCGTGGCGCCGCCCAGCCGCACGGCGACCGTATCCGCGCCGTGCACCGACACCTCCTGCACGGTGCCGCCCGCCACCCCCGCCACGCCACCGTCCCACTTCACCATCGCGAACGCCTGGCCGTGGGGCCGGCACCCGCCGCGGATGCCCAGGCGCTCGGCGATGCGCCAGCGGATGTCCACGGAATCCGGCAGCGCGGGGATCACGGAACGCAGCGCGCCGGGGCCGTGCGCCTGCACCAGGTACGCGGCGCCGGAGTTGATGCGGGCGTAGAGGGCGCTGTCCACCGTCACCGTGTCGCGCGGCAGATGGCGGGGGTCCACGCGCGCCTCGCGAAGGGCGGCGCGCAGCCGGGCGCTCTGGTCGCGGCGGGAAACGGCGGACGCGCTCCACGGGCCCACGGCGGAGAGCAGGAGCACGGCGGCGAACACGGCGGGGACGGCGGTGAGGAGCGGCGTGCGGCGGCGGACCAGGCGAATCGTCCCCATCACCGCCAGCACGCCGATGGCAAACACGGCGGCCAGACGGATGTAGCGAAACTCCGTCCACCCGTATTCGCCCAGCCGGGCGAGGAGCGCCCACGCGGCCAGCGGCACCAGCGGCAGCAGGAGCGCGGGGACGGCGCGGACGATCATCGACAGCCCGCGGTGCTCCTCGTCCGCGTGCACCGGCTCCAGCAGCACCGCGCCGATCAGCCCGATGAGCCCCGCCGCGATCACCAGCGGCGACACCAGGTTCCGCGGCAGCTCGCCGGTGATGAGGACGCGGGCGGCGTAGGCGTACAGGATCAGCAGGTAGATGACGAGCACGGGCGCGTACAGCCAGCGCCCCAGCCGGCTGACGGGCTCCGGCACGCCGGCCTCCGGGGGCGCGGAGAGCCGGTGGATGCCGCCCACAAAGATCCACGTGGCAAAGGCGAAGAACACCGCCCCCGCCAGGTCCGTGTACAGATGGTCCGGCTTGGACAGGTCGAAGAGCGAGACCACGGCGGCCACGGCGCCCGCCAGCAGCCCGAAGAGCGCCACGGAGTACAGCCCGATCCCCACCAGCCGCACCACGAAGCGCCAGGCGAACGCCCACACCTGCCGCCGGTCGCGCGCCTCCCGCGGAAGCGCCGCGGTGAGCAGCAGCAGCATCACCGCCGCACCTTCCAGCAGCGCCCACCGCCATCCCTCCGCCTGCCGGTCGTGGTGCAGCGCCGTGGCGCCGAAGATGGCGCAGGCGATCAGGATCGCGATGGTGCCGCCCCAGCGCGCGGCGGCGGAGACCAGGCCGCGCGCGCGCAGCACGCTCAGCGCGAACACCAGCGGCAGCGCCAGCGCCACGGAGGCCGCCATCCGCCAGAACTCCTGCTCGCTGAAGCCCTTGCTGCGCACCTCCACGGAGAGCGCGGCGGCCAGCAGCACGCCCAGCGCCACCTCTACCGGGGCGGCGGTAAAGGCGGCGCGCGCGTCGGCGGCGTACGCGCGAAAGGTGCGGGTCAGCGGGCTGGTCACGGGATGGGGCGCTGGAGAGGAGGTCCGGGGCGCGGCGGAGGGCCGCGCCCCGGCGGACGGGCGAGGGTCAGATGCGGCGGCAGTACTCGGCGATGGAGGCCACGCGGGTCACCGTAACGCGCGTCCCCGGCCGGATCACGTACTCCGACGCGCCGTAGCGGGGCGAGCCGGGGTGCCAGTTGTACGTGTACCCCAGCCGCGTCCACGGGTAGCCCAGCTGCTGCCACACCCCCGTGTTCTCGCCGGGGTAGCCGTTCGGCATCTTCCACGACGAGAACGCCTGGTTCACGATCCACCGGACGTGCGCGGGATCCGCGTCGGCGGGAAAGCTGAGCGCACAGCCCGGGGCGGCGGTGGTGTCGCAGAGGATGTCGGTGTCGATGGCGGGGTTGGCCGTCGGCCGGAACAGGCCCGCCACCGGCACGCGCATCTCCATGAAGTACGCCACGGGCTGGGTGGGCTGCAGTCCCAGCAGCTGGCGCAGGCGCATCGGCTGATCGGCCTCTGGCCAGTCGTCGCACGAGTCGCGCACCTCCGGCGACACGCTCACCCACACCTCGTTGGCGAGCGTGGTGTCCTTCTGCGGCCACGCCCCTGCCTTGAGGGTTGCCACGAGCACCGTTCCGTCGGCGTCGGCGTGGATGCCCTTGAGCGGAACCACGTCGCGCACTTCATAGATCGCCGCGTCGTCCAGCGCCATGGCGTACAGCTGATAGATGTCGGGCGCCGGCGAGGGGCCGGTGGCGGGCGGGTTGCCGACACCGGTGCTGCACGCGGCCAGCGCCGGAAGCGCCACGGCCG
>DASTVC010000490.1:0-13149 GCA_035759295.1 Longimicrobium sp.
CGCCGGGAGCGCCGCGCGCAGCGATTCCTGCGTCACCAGCACGGGCACGGCCGCGTCGGCCAGCACGAACGCCAGCCGCTCCGCGGGATAGGCGGGGTCCAGCGGGACGTACGCGCCGCCCGCCTTCAGCACGGCCAGGACCGAGACGATCATCTCCGTCCCCCGCTCCAGGCAGATCCCCACCCGCGTCTCCGGCCCGACGCCGAGTCCGGCGAGGTGGTGCGCCAGCCGGTTCGCCCGCGCGTTCAGCCCGGCGTAGCTGAGGATCTCCCCCTCGAACTCGATCGCCACGGCGTCCGGCGTGCGCGCCGCCCGGGCTGCGAACAGCTCGTGGACGCACCGGTCGGCCGGGTACTCGACCGCCGTCCGGTTCCACTCGTCCAGCACCAGCGCGCGCTCCGGCCCGCCGAGCAGCTCCAGCCGCGAGAGCCGCACGTCCGCGTCCGCGGCCACCTGCTCCAGCACCCGCTCCAGGTGGCCGACCATGCGGTCGATCGTGCCGCGCTCGAAAAGGTCCGTGCTGTAGTTCAGTCCGCCGCGCAGGCCCTGGGGGGTCGCCCCGAGCGTCAGGGAGAGATCGAACTTGGCGATCTCCATGGCCGCTCCGACTCCGCTCACGCTCAGCCCCGGGAGGGCGCTTCCCCCGCCCCCGACGTCCTGGAGCATGAACACGACCTGGAAGAGGGGCGAGTGACTTAAAGACCGCTCCGGCTGCAGCTCGGCCACCAGCCTCTCGAAGGGCACCTCCTGGTGCTCGTACGCGCCCAGCGTCGCCTCCCGCACCCGCCGCAGGGTCTCGCGGAAGCTCGGGTCTCCCGAGAGGTCGGTGCGCAGCACCAGCGTGTTGACGAAGAAGCCGATCAGCTCCTCTACCTCGCCGCGCGTGCGCCCGGCGATCGGGCTCCCCACCACCACGTCTTCGCTCCCGCTGTACTTCGACAGCAGCATCTGGAACGTGGAGAGCAGCGTCATGTACAGCGTCGCCCCCTCGCTGCGTCCCAGCGCCTGCAGCCGCTCCAGCAGTTCCACGGAGAGCTCCACCGGGACCGACGCGCCCCGGAACATCTGCACCGGCGGCCGGGGATGGTCCGTGGGCAGCTCCAGCAGCTCCGGCGCGCCCGCCAGGCGCTCCTTCCAGTACGCCAGCTGCCGATCCAGCACCTCGCCCGCCAGCTGCTCGCGCTGCCACACCGCGTAGTCCGCGTACTGCACCGGCAGCTCCGCGAGCGGCGACTCCCGCCCCTCGCGATACGCCGCGTACAGCGCCGACAGCTCCCGGAACAGCACTCCCATGCTCCACCCGTCGCTGACGATGTGGTGCATCGAAAGCAGCAGCACGTGGTCTTCCTCGCCCAGTCGCAGCAGCGAAGCGCGGAAGAGCGGTCCCGCCGAGAGGTCGAACGGCCGTGCCGCCTCTTCCCCGGCGCGCCGCCCGACCGCCGCCTCGCGATCCACCTCGCCGAGTCCCGACAGGTCCTCCACCGGCAGGTCGAAGCCGTCGAAGGGCGAGATCACCTGCACCGGCGAGCCGTCCACCTCGGCGAACACAGTCCGCAGCGACGCGTGACGCCGGATGATCTCGCCCAGGCTCCGCTCCAGCGCCGCCTCGTCAAACACACCCCTCAGGCGCCATGCCCCGGGGATGTTGTAGACGGCGCTTTCCGGCTCCAGCCGGTCGATGAACCAGAGACGCTCCTGCGCGAACGACAGCGGCAGCGCCCCGGTGCGCTCCACCGGCACCACCGGCGGCAGCACGGGCAGCTCCGCGCGGCGCATCTCCTCCACGCGCACCGCCAGCTCCGCGACGGTGGGTCCCTCGAACAGCGCCCGCAGCGGCAGCTCCACCCCGAACAGCTCGCGGACCCGCGACACCACCCGGGTGGCCAGCAGCGAGTGCCCGCCCAGCTCGAAGAAGCTTTCCTCCACACCCACCCGCTCCAGCCGCAGCACCTCCGCCCAGATCCCCGCCAGCACCTCCTCCACCGGGGTGCGCGGCGCCACGTACCGGTCCGCGTCCGCCGCGTACTCCGGCGCCGGCAGCGCCTTCCGGTTCAGCTTTCCGCTGGGCGTCAGCGGGAGCGCCTCCAGCACGACGAACGCGCTGGGCACCATGTACTCCGGGAGGACCCGGCGCAGCTGAGGCCGGAGTTCCTGCACCTGCACCTTCCCCACCAGGTACGCCACCAGCCGCCGGTCGCCGGGCCGGTCCTCGCGCACCGCCACCAAGCACTCGTCCACGGGAGCGTGGCTGCGCAGCACCGTCTCGATCTCCCCCAGCTCGATACGGATGCCGCGGATCTTCACCTGCTCGTCCAGGCGGCCCAGGCACTCGATGCTCCCGTCCGCCCGGTAGCGCCCCAGGTCTCCCGTCCGGTAGAGACGATCTCCCCCGCGCGAGGCGTACGGGTCCGGCACGAACACCGTGCTGGTCCGCTTCGCGTCCCTCAGGTAGCCCTCTCCCACGCACCTCCCACCCAGGTGGATCTCCCCGGGGACGCCCCGGGGGACCAGCTTCCCGCTCCGGTCCAGGAGCAGCGCGGACGTGTTGGAGATCGGCCTCCCGATCGGGATCCGGCTCCCATCTCCGTCGTGCACCTCGTGATAGATCGACCCGATGCTGCACTCGGTGGGTCCGTACAGGTTCACGACGCGGACGCCGGGAAAGCACTCGATGAACCGGTACGTCGTCTCGGCCGTGATCTGCTCGCCGCCCACGACCACGGTCCGCAGCGACGCCAGCTTCTCCCTCGCGCTCACGTTCTCGACCAGCTCCGGCACCAGCGCGTTGAAGACCGCGGGGACGAAGTCGGTCATCGTCACCGCTTCCGCGCGGATCAGCTCCACCAGGGACCCGGCGTCGGTCTCGACGCCGGCCAACGGCACGACGGTCTGCCCCCCCTGGGTCATCGGCCAGAACAGCTGCCAGACCGCGCTGTCGTACACGTGCCGGGTGGTCTGCAGGACGCTGCGGGCCGACTCCGCGCCAAAGCACTCGCTCATCCAGTGGAACCGGTTCGTGATCCCGCGGTGGGAGACGACCGCCGCCTTGGGGATGCCCGTGGAGCCGGAGGTGTAGATGGCGTAGATGGGATCGCCGGACTCCGACTGGTTCTCCAGGTTCGGCGCGCCGTCGCCACCGACCGGCACCAGAACCACCGGCCTCCCCAGCGCCCGTGCCTGCTCGAGCGTCGCCTCGCACGCCAAGACCAGCGGGGCCCGCAGGTCGTCCAGCGCCCTGCGCAGCCGCTCCTGGGGCCACTTGTCGTCCAGCGGGACGAAGGCCGCGCCCGCCTTGGCCGCGGCGAGCATCGCCACGGCCACCGCGGGGCCGCGCTCCGCCAGGAAGGGAACGAAGCCGCCGCGCCCGATCCCGCGGCCGCGGAGCTCGCGCGCGAGCCGACTGGCGCTCCCGTTCACCTGGGCGTACGTGAGCCTCTCCGCCCCGTGGACCAGCGCCACCGCCGCGGGCGTCCTCGCGGCCTGTTCCTCGATGAGCTCGTGGATGCAGCGGTCCAGGGGATACGGCCGCTGGATCCCGTTCCGCTGCGCGAGCACCCAGCCGCGCTCCTCCTCCGTCAGGAGCTCCAGGCGCGAGAGCCGCACGTCCGCGTCCGCGGCCACCTGCTCCAGCACCCGCGCCAGGTGGCCGAGCATCCGCTCGACCGTGTCGCGCTCGAAGAGGTCGGTGCTGTAGTTCAGCCCGCCGCGCAGGCCCTGGGGGGTCGCCGCGAGCGCCAGGGAGAGATCGAACTTGGCTGCCTCCATCGCCGCGCCGACGCCGCCGACCTTCAGCCCCGCGAGCCCGCCTCCCGAGCCCCCGGCGTCCTGGAGCGTGAACATCACCTGGAACAGGGGCGAGTGGCTCAGGCTGCGCTCCGGCTGCAGCTCGGCCACCAGCTTCTCGAACGGCACCTCCTGGTGCTCGTACGCGCCCAGCGTCGCCTCCCGCACCCGCCCCAGCACCTCGCGGAAGCTCGGGTCGCCGGAGAGGTCGGTCCGCAGCACCAGCGTGTTGACGAACAAGCCGATCAGCTCCTCCACCTCGCCGCGTGTGCGCCCGGCGATCGGGCTCCCCACCACCACGTCCTCGCTGCCGCTGTACCTCGACAGCAGCACCTGGAACGTGGAGAGCAGCGTCATGTACAGCGTCGCGCTCTCGCTGCGGCCCAGCCTCTGGAGCCGCTCCAGCAGCTCCGGGGAGAACTCTACCGGGACCGACGCGCCCCGGTACGTCTGCACCGCCGGGCGGGGACGGTCCGTCGGCAGCTCCAGCAGCTCCGGCGCCCCGGCCAGCCGCTCCCGCCAGTACGTGAGCTGCCGATCCAGCACCTCGCCCGCCAGCTGCTCGCGCTGCCACGCCGCGTAGTCGGCGTACTGCACCGGAAGCTCGGATAGCGGCGACTCCCGTCCCTCGCGGTACGCCGCGTACAGCGCCGACAGCTCGCGGAAAAACACCCCCATGCTCCACCCGTCGCTGACGATGTGGTGCATCGAGATCAGCAGCACCTGGTCTTCCTCGCCCAGCCGCAGCAGCGAAGCGCGGAACAGCGGTCCCGCGACGAGGTCGAACGCTCGCCGCGCCTCCTCAACGGCGCGCCGCCGGACCGCCGCCTCGCGATCCGCCTGGCTCAACCCCGACAGGTCCTCCACCGGCAGGGCAAACCCGCCGAAGGGTGCGATCACCTGCACCGGCGAGCCGTCCACCTCACGGAAGACCGTCCGCAGCGACTCGTGACGCCGGACGATCTCACCCAGGCTGCGCTCCAGCGCCGCCTCGTCCAGCGCACCCTCCAGGCGCCATGCTCCCGGAAGGTTGTAGGCGGCGCTTCCCGGCTCCAGCCGGTCGATGAACCAGAGCCGCTCCTGCGCGAAGGAGAGCGGCAGACCTCCCGTGCGCTCTACCGGTACTATGAGCGGCAGCACCGGCAGCTCCGCGCGGCGCAACGCCTCAACGCGCACGGCCAGCTCCGCCACCGTGGGCCCCTCGAACAGCGCACGCAGCGGCATCTCCACCCCGAACACCTGCCGCACCCGCGACACCACGCGCGTGACCAGCAGCGAGTGCCCGCCCACCTCGAAGAAGCTCTCCGTCACCCCCACCCGCTCAACCCGGAGCACCTCGGCCCAGATCCCCGCCAGCACCTCCTCCACCGGCGTCCGCGGCGCCACGTACCGGTCCGCGTCGGCGTACTCCGGCGCCGGCAGCGCCTTGCGGTCCAGCTTTCCGTTCGGAGTCAGCGGCAGCGCGTCAAGGAAGACGTACGCGGCCGGGAGCATGTACTCCGGCAGGCTCTCCCGCAGGTGTGCGCGCAGCTCAGCCGCCTTTACACCTCCGACGACGTACGCCACCAGCCGCGTGCCGCCCGCGTTGTCCGTGCGCGCCATCACCACGCAGTCGGCCACGCCCGCGTCGCGGCGCAGCACGGCCTCCACCTCGCCGACCTCCACACGGAAGCCGCGGATCTTCACCTGGTGGTCCAGCCGCCCCAGGTACTCCAACGTCCCGTCCGCCTTCCACCGGATGCGGTCTCCGGTGCGGTACATCCGCGCGCCCGGCTCGGCGCCGAAAGGATCGGGGACGTACCGCTCCGCCGTGAGCCCCGGCCGCCCCAGGTAGCCGCGCGTCACCCCCTTGCCCCCCAGGTACAGCTCGCCAGGCACTCCCACCGGTAGCGGCCGCAGCCGGGCGTCCAGCACGTACGCCTGCGTATTGGAGATCGGCGTCCCGATGCTTGCGGGACCGCCCGCGCGGCGCAGCGTGAACGTGCTGTACGTGGTGTCTTCGGAGGGGCCGTAGAGGTCGTAGACGCGCTCGATCCCGTGGGCGTACAGTGCATCCACCAGCTCCGCCCGCAGCGGCTCGCCGGCCAGGTTCACCGTCCTCACCCCGGCCGGGATCGCGCCGTCCTTCAGCAGCGCCGCGATGGCGGAGGGCACGGTGTTGACCAGCCGCACCTCGCCCGCGGCCGCCGAGTGCGCCAGCGCCAGCGCGTTCTCCGCCACGACCACCCGTCCGCCCCGGACCAGCGGGAGAAACAGCTCGTAGACCGAGAGGTCGAAGCAGATCGACGTCGAGGCCAGCACCCCCGACAGCTCCTCGTCGGAGTAGACGCCCCACGCCCACGCCAGCATCACCACGGCGCTCGCGTGCTCGATCGCGACACCCTTGGGAATGCCCGTCGACCCGGAGGTGTAGATCAGGTACGCCAGGTTCCGCGGCGTGACGCGGCTCTCGACGTTCTCCGCGCTCTCGGCCGCGATCCCCGCCCCCACCTCCTCCCTTACCACCACCTGGACGCCGGGCTCGACGACGAAGAGACCGCGCAGCTTCTCCTGCGTAAGCAGCACCGAAGTGCCGGAGTCGGCCAGCATGAGCACCAGCCGCTCGGCCGGATACGCGGGGTCCAGCGGCACGTAGGCGCCGCCCGCCTTGAGCACCGCCAGGAGGGAGACCACCATCTCCAGGCCCCGCTCGAGGCAGATTCCTACCCGCACCTCCGGCCCCACCCCGCGCCGCCGGAGGGAATGGGCAAGCCGGTTGGCGCGGGCGTTCAGCTCCCGGTAGGTGAGCGACTCTCCTTCGTAGACGACCGCCACCGCCCCCGGAGTCCGCGCGGCCTGCGCCTCGAACAGGTCATGGGTGCACCGGTCCGCCGGATACTCCGCTTCGGTGCGGTTCCACGCCTCCAGCACGAGCGCGCGCTCCGCTTCGCCGAGAAGCTCCAGCCGCGAAAGCCGCACGTCCGCGTCCGCGGCCACCTGCTCCAGCACTCGTGCCAGGTGGCCGAGCATCCGCAGGATCGTGCCGCGCTCGAAGAGGTCGGTGCTGTACGACAGCCACCCGGCCAGCCCCCGGTCGCTCTCCGTCAGGCTCAGCGACAGGTCGAACTTGGCGACCTCGAGCTCCGTTCCCACGCCCTGCCCGCTCAGCCCCGCGAGCCGGCCGCCGCCCGTGTCCTGGGCGTTGTCCAGCGTGAACGACACCTGGAAGAGCGGCGAGTGGCTCAGGGACCGCTCGGGGCTCAGCTCCGCCACGAGCCGTTCGAAGGGCACCTCCTGGTGCTCGTACGCGCCCAGCGCCACCTCGCGCACCCGCCCCAGCAGCTCGCGGAAGCCCGGATCTCCGGACACGTCGGTCCGCAGCACCAGCGTGTTGACGAAGAAGCCGATCAGCCCCGCGACCTCCTTCCTCGTCCGCCCCGCGATGGGGCTCCCCACGACGATGTCCTCGCTCCCGCTGTACTTCGACAGCAGCACCTGGAAGGCGGCCAGCGCGATCATGTACAGCGTCGCGCCCTCCTCCCGGCCAAGGGCGCGCAGCCGCTCCAGCACCTCCAGGGGGAGCTGGACGCGCTCGCTCGCCCCCCGGAACGTCTGCACCGCCGGGCGCGGATGGTCCGTGGGCAGTTCCAGCAGCGCGGGCACGTCCGCGAGCCGCTTCCGCCAGTACGCCAGCTGCCGCTCCAGCACCTCGCCCGCCAGCTGCTCGCGCTGCCAGACGGCATAGTCGGCGTACTGCACCGGCAGGTCGGGGAGCGGAGACTCACGCCCCTCGCGGTATGCCTCGTACAGCGACGACAGCTCCCGGAAGAACACCCCCATGCTCCACCCGTCACTGACGACGTGGTGCATCGACAGCAGCACCACGTGGTCTTCCTCGCCCAGCCGCAGCAGCAGCGCGCGGAAGAGCGGCCCCGCCGAGAGGTCGAACGGCCGCCGCGCTTCCTCGCCGGCCCGGCGCCTCAACGCCGCTTCGCGATCCGCCTGGCTGAGCGCCGACAGATCCTCCACCGGCAGGACGAATCCGCCGAAGGGCGCGATCACCTGCACCGGCGAGCCGTCTACCTCGGCGAAGACCGTCCGCAGCGCCTCGTGACGCCGCACGATCTCCCCCAGCGCGCGCTCCAGCGCCGCCCGGTCCAGCGCACCCCCCAGCCGCGATGCCGCGGAGAGGTTGTAGACGGCGCTCCCCGGCTCCAGCCGGTCGATGAACCAGAGCCGCTCCTGCGCGAACGACAGCGGCAGCCGGCCCTCGCGGCCGACGGGCTCGATCGGCCGAAGCTCCGGCCGGTCCCCCACCAGCTTGCGGGCCCGCGCCATCTTCACGAGCTCCAGGCGCTGGGCCGGCGTCAGTTCGGCGAGTGTCGCGACGGAGTTCATGAGCCGGAGACCTCGATAAAGACGGTGTGTGGAAGGCGCGTGGATCCCCCGGCGCCCGGCGAAGCGGTTGTCGAGGAAAGACGTCAATGCCGCGGGTGGACTCCGCGCGGCGGGGGCGGCCGGGCGTGCCGACCAGTGCCACCCGGCCGAGCTCCGCCCGTGCCCCGGGCTCCGCGTGCCCGCTCAGGTCGTGCTCCAGGACAAGGAACCGGATCTCCTCGACCGGCGCGATGTCCGATCAGCAAGCAGTCCATATCTTGTTTTTCACAAGAAAAAGCTCGCAAAGGCGCGAACCTGCAGCGCGATGGCACCAAGAGGATCCTTGACTTGCCAGCTTCAAATAAATCCCGGCACCCGGGCCGCACGACCCTCAATCCTGGGGATTGACCTCATACCATGGCCGAAAACTAGCTAAACCCATGGTACTTTCCTGGCTCATAAAGTCAACACTCTTGGACAAAATATGGCGGCAGTCTGATGATTGTGTATGCCTCAGGAACACCCGACGGTCGCGTTCGGGCTCACGCTGACGGATCACGGAATACGCGGTCAGCTGGCCGGTCGCGCGGACCGGAGCCTGGACTCCAGGGATGCGCTCACGTTGCATTCTGCGCCCTCACCGGCGAGAGGATGACCGGGGCGCCCGTCGAGTGTCGACGAGTTCGCGCCGGTACGACCGATTCTGCTCGATGCGTTCAGAACGTCAGATCGGGTATTATTCGGACAACTCGCGATGCAAGGGAGATGTAAGTGAATGCATGGCGTGATCATGCGGCTACGCGACGGGCAGCCGATGAAACTGGGAGGGCGGTGCAACTGGTAACGTGGCGCGCATTGAAAGCCGCGAGCGAGAACAAAAAAACCCAGGCCGCGCTTGCGCACGGCCTGGGAAAAGTGGGCCCACCAGGATTCGAACCTGGGACCAAGGGATTATGAGTTACCGGTACATCCGAATGGGCCTTCAGTCCCGAAATCCCTCCCGAGCTACACCAGTTCCCCAGTGGTATCAAGCGTTGTAGGCGTCCAGACTGGCAGCGTGCGCCTAGCCTTCGTGAGCGGACACGAAGCTGTCAGGTAACGGTCTGGGGTAACTACTCCCCAGACGGACACCCTCTGCGATCAGCGAACCACGCCCTTCACCCACGAGCGCTGGAGCCGCGCGCCGCCCTCTCTCTGGCCCATGCCGCCCCAAAGGATGAGGCGCGGCGTACGCTCACGCTCACAGTCCGTGCCTCGGACGACGATGCGCCCGGTCCACGCGAAGCCCGCGGAGGCTTCGGCACGGCTGGGGCGCCCGGCTAGCGCTCCTCGGCACCGCCGTCGCTGAAGGGATAGCGGCGGGGTGGGAAGGCCCGCACTCCTCGAAAAGGGCAAGCAGAAGCACCGAGCGCATGCTCTCGCGAAGCACCGCACCCGCATTGACAAGTTGCGGAAGGGCGCAGGACGCATCCACGCTCATCCGGAGGATCCGTGCGAGCGCTCCGAGGCCCGCGGTGTCGATAGAGCGGATGGCGGCGCCATCGAGCCGCAATCGCTCTACCCCCGGTGCAAACGCCGCAGCGACGGCATCGATCAGCTGAAGCCGGTTGGCCAGGACGAGGACGGCGGGCAACGTCACCACGAGCGTGGTCCCCGATAGGTTTGTCCACATCATCCGCGCTGACGCGTCACGACCGCTCATCTGGAGGTCGCGCAGGAGCGTTGCGAAGTCGTCCGCACCAGCCATCATCCATGTCCACGTTCCCAGCGCGAACGCCTGGGCCACCTCCCGCACCCGAACGTCAGTCCAGCCTGCCCGGTCGTGGCCCCACCTGCGCACCTCGGCTTCTGCGGCACGGAATGCGGCAGCGACCCGGACGAGGTCCTCCGGAGAGCCCGCAAGCAGCCCGAACCGGACTCCCTCGGTAGCGGCGCAGAACGCCGTCACATACGCCTCTGCCGGCGAGCTCGCGGTTACGAGGTCGGTCTGCGTGGCAACGGGTGCCGCGCCGGCAGCTTGAACAACAGTCTCCGGATCGTATTCCGCGTCCACGTTGATCCTCTCCACCTGGGAGCGCCGGAGTCGCTGGCGCAGTAAACGTTTCGCATGCAGCCATTACAAATCTGTGCGTACCGTGACGCCGCCTTTGCATAGGCCTCCATCCCATCGAGCATCCGGACGTTACGTGGGCAAGATGGACGGGTCCATCTGGATCATCCCCTCCCGTGTACCGGTCTGAATCACGGACGGCATCTGGTGGGTCTTCCCCCCACGGATCAGGCGCTCTCCGAGCCGGATCGGCCGCTTCGTCATCATGCTCACCGAGGAACTGGTGTGGACGCCTGCCGCGTGCGGGGCACCGGGATCGGATGCCGGCCGAAGCGCTTTCGTGGCAAGCCTCGTTGGCAGATCCCGCTCTGGCCGTGATTGCCTGATCAGGCTTCCCCCGGCTGCGCGAATGCGGCGGCGAGCCCGGTTGAGTCGATCGATCAGCGGAGGCGCGCGATCATCCAGCGCGCGTCCGGGGTGCTGCTGACGGCGCTGAGAGTGCTGCCGGCGCGCGCGCCCTTCACGCGGACGTAGAAGCTGCCGCCGGCCACCTGGGTGACTGTCGCGCCCTGGCCGCTGCCGGCGCGCACCTCGGCAGCTGGCTTCCAGCCGTATCGCCCGTCGCTGCCCACGTCGTAGTAGGTGGGGTTGGCCAGCGCCGTGTTGGCCGTCTGGTCGTCCGCCGCCTGAGCCGCGGTCCAGAGCAGAACAGCCGCGGCCGGATCCCACGCGGCCCCCAGGCGCGCGCGCATCCGGTCAACGAGCCCGGCGGTAGCACCGCCCTCGCCGTCCGCGCCGTGCCACCCCTCCACGGCCCCGCGGGACACCTCCGCCATCGCCGTCTCGCGCGACATCCCCCCGGCCACAAGCCGCGTCTGCAGGTCGCGCAGCAGGCTGCTGGCGTCGTAGTAGCCCCAGGTGAGCCGGCCGCGGGCGTCGAACGGCTCCAGCGCGTAGATCACGCTCGGCTTCGACGGCTCCAGGTTGTCGGACCACTTCCAGTTACCGCCGGCGCTAATGTTCAGGAACCGGCGCACCAGGTCCATCGCGACAAAGTCCGCACCGCCCTCCACGCTCCACCCCGGCGCAGCCCCAAACGCGTCGCGAGGCACTCCGGTTGCCTCGCTAAGCCAGGCGGCCTGCCACGCGTGCGTGAGCTCGTGGCCCAGCACCTTCACGCGGTAGCTGACGTGGTCGTACATCGCGAACCCGTCACCTTTGCCCGGCCGCAGATTCAGGTTCAGCCAGACAAAGCTGTACATCCTGCCTTGGTCCTCATGCGTCCACGCTGCACCGGCGCCCTTGGCCGGGTCCCACGCGGTCGCGAGGACCAGCATCTGGCCGGAGCCGGCGCTTGTAGCGGGCATCTCGCGCGAGAAGGTCGACTGGAGCACGGCAACGCCGTCGCGCGCCAGGAACTGCAACGCCTCGACCGCCTGTTCGATCACGTCAGCCGCGCCACTCTCATCACTTTCCACCACCGCCAGCGCGAACCGCCCCGCAACCACTCGGACGACTCGTGCCGGTACCGGCGCAGATCCTTCGAGCGGCTTGACCATGAAGCGCTCGCCTTCGCGCCAGGGTGTCTGCCGCGCGAAAGGGTCGGCGGGGTCAGTCGAGGCGGACCGGCGAACGGTGAAGTCCGCGGGTCGCACGCTTTCCGCCACTGGAGCGGGTTGCACTCCCACGCTCATCGCGCCGCCGTGCGTAGCGTCACCGATCGTGTACTGGGGGTCGGCCAGCGTGCCCGGAGACCGGCCGGCGCTGGACGCCAACAGGACCCGCGCATCGTAGCCGGCCAGTGCGTACTCGGCGCCATCGGCCCCGGCCAGGCTGAAGCAGGCGGCCTCGGGCGCCGAAAGAGCCCGCGTTTCGCCGGGCGCCAGGCTTACGGAAGCGGCCGCCGTGCATGCAGGCTCCACGTGGGTCGAGGAAAGCGGCGCCGAGGTGGAGCCGCCGCCGCAGGCAGTGATGCCGCCAGCACTTGCAAGCAGCAGAAAATTTGCGCGAATCGAGGACATTGTGGACTCCGCTCGAGATATTGAGGCGTCACCCGTCCGCATGCACCAACGGTGATCCGGACGCATACCTCAGGGCGAACATCGGTCCACGGCGTCCACGATGTATAAGTCGTTGCTAGTAAGGTATTTATGGCGGATTACAAGCCTCGCGGTTCAGCGCAGGGTCCGTGCGGATTCCGGTCAGTGTCGGGCGCGGCTTTGCCCGTCGTATGATATTATCCAGCAACCACTTAGTGCTTTCTGGCCTGCGTCCGGATTCCGGGCAGAACAGGAGTGTGTATCGTCGTCGCACGGGATCGCATCCGGCGCTCGATCCGTCGTGTGGTACCGGGTGTTTGTGTGATATGAGTCGCCACCGGTGCTCCGGGGCCTGTGCTGCGGAAGGGAGGTGCGGAAGGGGGGTAGGGACGCGGTCGACGAGGAAGTCTGTTGAAGAAATGCCTTGTCAGGCCGGCGGTGGACAATCGAGCGGGCGATTGGCCGCCTGGATTCCGCAGCCTCCGAGCTGACCGACGGTGCCTCACGGGCGTGGTGAACGTCGACCCGGGGCAGCTGTCCTTCGACATGGGGGGCACGGGGAATGGTGACGGCCGGGCCCTTCCCGCTGGTGTTAAACCGAAGCCGGAAATAGTTGTGCAGTCGCGCCGCATTCTGTCATTTCGAAGGAGGCGCCGCGGGGAGTCCTATTGCAAGATACAGTTAGGCGCCGACTGAGAAATCTACTCGCAGATGCTCGTAGCCCGTCGTCGATCCGTGGGCCCGCGGTACGTTCCTCTTCACTACACAACAGATCCTGGAAACTGGTTCATCGCGGATCTGGTTGCAGACTACGCCTCACGCTCTCCAAGGGCGAGATGACCCGCGATGCAGTGAAACCGGTGTCAGGGCACGTCGGCGGGCGGGGGTTACTCCGCGCGTGCGTGAGCGCGTCGGGAACGG
>DASTVC010000491.1:0-20205 GCA_035759295.1 Longimicrobium sp.
GGCGAAGACGGCGGCGAAGGCGCGCTGCATCAACAACGGGCAGAGCTGCATCGCGGCCAAGCGCTTCATCGTGCACCAGTACGCGGCGGACGCGTTCGAGCAGCGGTTCGTCGCGGCCATGGAAGCGCTGCGGGTGGGCGACCCCATGGCCGACGGCACCGACGTGGGCCCGCTGGCCACCGCCGCCATCCGCGACGAGGTGGACGAGCAGGTACGCACCTCCATCGCCGCCGGCGCGCGCCTGCTCACGGGCGGCGCGAAGATCGAGGGCCGCGGCTTCTTCTATCCCCCGACGATCCTGGCCGACATCCCTGAAGACGCGCCCGCCTACCGCGAAGAAGTCTTCGGCCCCGTCGCCTCCCTCTTCCGCGTGGCGAACATCGACGAGGCCATCGCGCTGGCCAACGACTCGCAGTTCGGCCTGGGCAGCAGCGTCTGGACGCGCGACGAGGGCGAGCGCCGCCGCTTCGTCGCCGAGATCGAGGCAGGGATGACGTACGTGAACGCCATGGTGGCCAGCGACCCGCGCCTTCCCTTCGGCGGGGTGAAGCAGTCCGGCTACGGCCGCGAGCTGGGCACCTTCGGCATCCACGAGTTCGTGAACATCAAGTCAGTTTGGATTGAAGAGACCGCGCCCGCCAATCTGCCGGACGCGGAGTAGGTGTCGCTGAAGGCCGCATCCGCAACGTTGATTTCCTGAGAGGGTGTTGCTAAACCTCTACCGAAGTGTTGACTTCCTGAGGGAGCGCCACGCATAACCTCATACAGACAACCGCTTGCGCGCGACCGAAGGACCTCCTCTCCGCCGCTGTAGGTCCAGCCGGCGAGCATCCGAGCTGGCCCCTCGGTAATGCCGGCGAGATCCTTCGGTCGGCGCCCTGAGTCTGGTGTTCCGGAAGATTGTGCGCGGCGCCTCTCTCAGGAAATCAGGTTTTTGCAGGTTGATTTGAGAAACAAGCGGCCCTGGCGACGATCTCGCCGGGGCCGCTTTTTCCCTTCAGCCAGGCTTCAGTACGAGCCGCCTTCGCGGTAGCCGTGGGCGACCACCTCGCCGGTGCGGCGGGCGTTCACCTGCATGTAGCGCCGGCCCTGGCCGCGGGTAACGGAGATGTAGAACTCGTCGCGGCCGTCGTTGATAGTGAAGTAGCGCGTCCCGGGCTCCGCGCCGCGACGCGGGGTGTACGGCACCAGCTGGCCCCGCAGCGTACGGCCGTTCTTGCGCCAGGTGTATGCGCCTTCTTCGTCGATCGTGAGGATTCCCAGCGACGCGTTGGCGTTCACGCTGCTCCAGTCGTCGCTCCGCACCCGCGTGCCGGGGACGGTAAGGCCCCAGCGGCCTACCAGCCGGGCATCCACCGCCTCGTCGTCGTACTCGTCCTCGTCGTCGTAGTCGCCGGGGCGCGGACGGGGGTTGTAGGCGCCGCCCAGGCTGCTCTCCACCTCCAGCTGGTACGCGCCGTTCTCAGGCAGCAGCGAGTTCACGCGGATCACGTACTCGCCCGCGGTGGGGAGCGTTACGTCCAGGCGCGCGTCGTGGCCGCCCGCGCCGTCGTCGTCGCGCGCGACCACGTTGCCGATGCCGTGCCGCCCGCCGCGCGTGCCGATGACCAGGTACGCGTCGAAATCCTCCGAGCGCAGCGTGATGGTGAGCCGCTCGCCGCGGCGCGCCTGGTACGTGTACAGGTGGAACGGCGCGCCGTTGTCCAGCTTGGTGTCCGAGTTGGAAAGCCGCCCGCGCACCCGGTCGCCCGCCGCGATTGGGCCGCCGCGCGAGTCGTACAGGGTGCCGGGGCCGCTGTACGCCGAGTCGCCGTGCTCGCGGCCGTCCCAGCCGCCGCCGGACGTGGCGCGGCCGCCGTTGAGGGTGAGCGTGTACTGGCCCGTGCGCTCGTGCAGCGAGCTGGCGCGGATCACGTACACGCCGTCCTCGGGCAGCCGCACCGACAGCCGCGAGTTGGTGCCGTTGCCGCCGTCGTCGTCGCGGGCGATCTCCTGAAAGTTGCCGCGGCGACGGGTGCCCAGGTACAGGTACGTGTCGAACGCGCTGGATTCCATGCTGACGATCACCGTTTCGCCGCGCCGTCCTTCGAACGACCACTCGTCGTAGTAGCTGTCGTTCTGCGCCTGGGGGTCGCTGGTGCTCAGCGAGCCACGCGTGACCTCGCCGGGAACGATGGGTCGCTGGGCGGCCGCGGAGCCGGCGGTGAGCGCCACCGCGCCAAGGGCCAGAAGCAACGTCTTCATCTGTGGATCAGGGGATGGGGAGGGTTGATCGCGACGGTCCGGGGGTGCAGAAGTTTGCTGCACCGGCGGCCATCCGCAATATCCGTCTTCGGATGGGGGCGCCGTACGGCATCCCCCCGCCCGCGGTTTCGCGCGCTTCGACGGCTGTGTCGTGGCGGAGGTTTCTCAAGATCGCGCGACAGGTGATGCGGACGACTCGCTCCGGTGCGTTTCAAAGAAACGATCCGCATCTTCCCCAAAAAGCCAGGAGAGCAAACGTAGCTGGAGACACCCCTCCCCCGCAGTTTGGGGGAGGGGTCGACGGCCGTTGCGAGGAACGAGCAACAGGCCGTCGGGGGAGAGGGCCTCCCCGTCGCAGACGGGGCGCGCACCAGGACCTGCCTCCCGCCGGAACAGCGAAACAAGCCGGCTTTGCTTGTCCTCAAAAAAACGCGGATGGCCCCCTGCCGCATTCCATTTCCTTCCCGTTCCCGTCGCCCTCAGTGATCGTGCCTCGTCGGCCATCGCGTCATGCCTCCATTCCCGACGACCCGGCTGCGCGCTGGTGCGCAGAGGAAACGGCACGAGAAAACTCCGCTGACTCTGCTCACTCTGCGTGAGGCCCTGTTCCTTTTGTGGATTCCACTATGCGCCCATCGCTGCGGCCAATCGCGTCCTGCGGCGCGATCATTCCGCGCCGCAGGCCGGGGGGTGAGCGCGCCGAAACTGTTGTGTCGGCGCGGGTAACGCCGCAACTTGCACGCAGCCCACCTGCTCCCGCTGGACGATGCACCCCTCCACCGTTCTCCTCCTGCTTTCGTACGCCCTTTCCACCGCCATCTCGGCGGCGGTCTCGGCGTACTGCTGGCGGCGGCGAGCGCGCCCCGGCGTGGCGGCGTTCGCCGTGGTGGCCGCGGGCGAGGCGTTCTGGACGCTGGGCTTCATCTTCGAGGTCGCCTCGCCGGGGCTGCGCGCCAAGGTCTTCTGGGACAACCTGCAGTACCTGCCGCTGGCCGTGATCCCCGTGGGGTTCCTGGCCTTTGCGCACGGGTTCAGCGGCCGCCCGCTGCGGCACTCGCGCATGGTGTACGGCGCGCTGGCGCTGCCGCTGCTGGCGGTGGCCGCGCTGGCCTTCAGCGACCCGCTGCACGGGCTCATCCGCACGGATACCCGGCCCGTCACCGACCCGCACGGCCAGCTGGAGTACGGGCTCACCTGGATCGTCGATGCCGCCGGCATCTACATCTACCTCATCCAGGCGGCGGCCTTCGCGGTGCTCGCGGCGGGGTGGATGCGCACCCATCCGCTGTACCGCATCCAGGTGAACGTGGTGATCGCCGGGCTGCTGGTGCCGGCGCTGGGCTCCGTCCTCACCCTTACCGTCCTGGCGGACAGCCCCTACCGCGACCTGTCGCCCTGGACCTTTGCCGTCGGCAACCTGGTGATTGCCTGGGGGCTGTTCCGGCGCCGGCTGTTCGACGTGGTGCCGGTGGCGCGGCACGCCGTGGTGGAGAGCCTGTCGGACCCCGTGTACGTGCTCGACGCCGCCGGGCGGGTGGTGGACCTGAACCCCGCCGCCCGCCGCGCCGCCGGACAGGACGACGGCGCCGCGCTGGGGCGGCCCGCGGGAGAGATTCTGCCGCTGCCGCCTGAGGTAGTGGCGCGGCTGCACGAGAACGGCGCCACCGGCGTGGACGTGGAGGCCGGGGGCCCGGACGGCGGCCCGGTGCACGTGGGCGTGCACCCGCTGGAGGGTCCGCACGGCGAGCCCTGGGGCAGTGTCGTGGTGCTGCGCGACATCGCGGACCGCAAGCGCGCCGAGGAGGAATTGCGCGGCAGCCGCGACCGGCTGGAGGCCGTGGTGGGCGAGCGCACCGCCGCCCTGGTCAGCGCCAACGACGCGCTGCGCACCAGCCAGGAAAGCCTGCGCCAGATCGCCGAGAACAGCAGCGAGGTGTTCTGGCTGATGGAGCGCGACGGGCGCCTGGCGTACCTGAGCCCCGGCTTTCAGCAGATGTGGGGGATGCCGGCGGAGGAGGTGCCCGACACCTCCACCGCGCTGCGGATCGTGGCGCCGGAGCACCGGGCGGCCGTACAGGCCATGCTGGACGAGGGACACGTGCGCCGCGCCGAGGCCACCTACCGCCTCATCCACCCCGACGGCTCGGAGCGCTGGCTGCACACCCGCGCCGCCCCCGTGCACGACGAGGCCGGCGTGGCGTACCGCGTGGCCGGCGTGACGGAGGACGTGACGGAGCGCAAGCGGATGCAGGACCAGCTGCTGCACGACGCCTTTCACGACGCGCTCACCGGGCTGGCCAACCGCGCCCTCTTTCTGGACCGCCTGCAGCACTCGCTGGACCTGTCCGGGCGGCATCCGGACCGTGCCTGCGCCGTGCTCATCCTGGACCTGGACCGCTTCAAGCTGGTGAACGACAGCTTTGGCCACCTGGCGGGCGACCGCCTGCTGGCCGACGTGGCCGACCGGCTGCGGGCGCGGATGCGCGGCGGCGACACCGTGGCGCGCTTTGGCGGCGACGAGTTCGCCCTGCTGCTGGAAGACGTGGCCGACGCGGGCGAGGCGCTACGCCAGGCGGAGCGCATCCAGGAAGGGCTGGCGGAGCCGTTCGCGCTGCAGGGGCACGAGGTGTTCGTCACCCCCAGCATCGGGCTGGCGCTCAGCGGGGCCGGGGTGGAGGAGCCCGGCGAGCTGGTGCGCCGCGCCGACACGGCCATGTACCGCGCCAAGGAGCTGGGTGGCGCCCGCTGCGAGGTGTTCGACCGCGCCATGCACGCCCGCGCCCTGGCCCGGCTCAGCCTGGAGACGGAGTTGCGCCGGGCGCTGGAGCGCGGCGAGATGGAGGCCGCCTTTCAGCCCATCGTTTCGCTCCCCTCGGGCCGTGTGGCGGGCTTCGAGGCGCTGGTGCGGTGGCGCCACCCCCAGCGGGGCGTGCTGGCGCCCGGCGCGTTCATGGCGGTGGCGGAGGAGACGGGGTTGATCGTCCCCATCGACCGCTGGGTGCTGCGTGAGGCGTGCATGCGGCTGCGCGGCTGGCGCGATCGATACCCCGGCCGCGGGCTGTACGTCACGGTGAACGTCTCCGGAAACCAGTTCGCCTACGGACTCGTGGAGCTCGTGGAGCAGACGCTGGCGGCGACGGCGGTGCCGGTGGACGGCCTGCGGCTGGAGATCACCGAGCGGGCGCTGGTGGGGCGCGCCGAGCAGGCGGTGCTGGGCGAGCTGCGCGCCCGCGGCGTGCAGATGCTGATCGACGACTTCGGCACCGGCTACAGCAGCCTGGGATACCTCCATCGTCTGCCCATCAGCGCGCTGAAGGTGGACCGCTCGTTCCTGGGCGGCGAGCAGCCCAACTACGCCATCGTGGGCGCGGTGCTGGCGCTGGCGCGCAACCTGGGCAAGGACGTGGTCATCGAGGGGGTGGAGCGCGCCGACCAGCTGGCCCGGCTGGTGGAGATGGGCGCCGGCTGCGCGCAGGGCTACCTCTTCTCCCGCCCCGTGGACGCGGACGTCGCCGAGCCTTTGCTCTCCCAGCGCTTCGACGGGGAGGGATGGGTGCCCATCGATGCGGGAGGATCCGCCGCTGAGGGAGCCCGTGGCACACGCTTCGCCTCCTGATCACCTGGCCGCGGCGTCAGATACGTCCGCGCCCCTGCGTTCACTCGTATCACCTGCGACACGGCGCACTCGTCTGCTCAGAGAGGGGGAATCGAATGATTCGCATACTGCCGGCGCGCCGGATGGCGCTGTCGATGGCACTCGCCCTCGCCGCATCCGCCGCGTGCGACGACTACGGCCCCGCGCCCACGGACACCAGCCCCGGCGCGATCGAGGTGGTGGTGAACGCCACCGGCACCAGCCTGGACCAGCAGTTCATCATCCAGCTGAACGGGGGCGAGGAGCTGGTCTACGTCTCCGGCACCCCCTTCCTCCGCGAGAACCTGCCGACGGCCGTCTACACGGTCCGCATCTCCGGCATCGCCTCCAACTGCACGCTGCAGGGCGGTGACACGGTGCAGGTGCCGGTGTACGCGGGGCAGCGCGCCAAAGTGACGTTCAACCTCACCTGCCAGACGGTGGCGGGATAGTGTTCCTGTCGTTGGGTTGGACGAGGGGAAGCAGGGGCGGTTGAGGGGCGGAGATCCAGTGGACGCGAGGAGCTCCGCCCAACGGGTCTCCCGTCCTACGGATCGGATCCCCCGGCGGCGTACACAGCGGATCTTCCAGATGGACGACGCCCGCCCACCGCGGCAAACGGTTGGGCGGGCTTCCGCATCACACATCCACGCACCATTTTTTCCCGTGCAACCGGGAGCGCGGCGGCGGGTACACGCCTCTCCCGGTCCACGCACGCACGTCCATCGACCAGACCCTGATCCCCAGGATGCAACGCACGTCGCTGATCCCGACCCTCCTCCTGCTTTCCACGCTCGCGGCCGCCTGTGGAGGCGCGGCGTCGGGGAACCAGACCGCCCGCGAGCGCGAGCTGGAGGCGCTGGAAGAGCCGCCGCCGTCCAAGTCGCCCGTCGCCACGCAGGCGAGCGCGCGCACGCAGGAATCGCGGCGCACGGCCATCGTGGCGGCGTCGGAGCGGGTGGCGCCGGCGGTGGTGAGCGTAAACGTGGTGCGGCGCGAGCGGGTGGTGCCGCGCACGCTGTGGGAGGAGATGATGCTCCCCCCCGGCGCCGAGCGCGAGACGGCGGGCCTCGGATCGGGCTTCATCATCACCGCCGAGGGGCTGGCGATCACCAACGAGCACGTCGTCCGCGCCGCCACGGAAGTCGTCGTCACCCTGCCGGACGGCCGCGAGTTCGACGCCGACGTGGTGGGGAGCGACGACGTGAACGACCTGGCGCTGCTGCGCATCCGCCTGCCGCGCGGCGAGCGGGCGCTGCCGGTGGCGCCGCTGGGAAACAGCGACGACCTGATGATCGGCGAGTGGGTGATCGCCATCGGCAACCCGTTCGGCTTTCTGCTCAGCAACCCGGAGCCCTCCGTAAGCGCGGGGGTGGTGAGCGCCGTGGGCCGCAACATCGTGGGGATGGGCGGGGAGCGCAGCTACTCGCTGGACATGATCCAGACGGACGCCTCCATCAACCCCGGCAACAGCGGCGGCGCGCTGGTGAACGCGCTGGGCGAGGTGATCGGCGTGAACTCGTCCATCCTTTCCAGCTCGGGGGGCAGCGAGGGGCTGGGCTTCGCCATCCCCATCAACCGCGCGCGCCGCATTGCGCTGGACCTGGCGGACGACGGCCGCTACCGCCGCGCGTGGATCGGCGCGGAGGTGGAGGCGGTGCGCACGGAAGGCGCGCGGCGGCTGGCGGAGGTGCGCATCAGCGCCGTGGCGCCCGGCTCGCCGGCGGAGCGCGCCGGGCTGGGTACAGGGATGCGCGTGGTGGGCATCGGCGGGCAGCGGGTGCGCACACCGCTGGACTGGCAGGCCGGCCTGCTGAACGCGGCGTACGGCGAGCCGCTGGAGGTCCGGGTGATGGAGGGCGGCCGCGAGCGCACCATCCGCGTGCAGCCCGGCGACCTGCCCTCCGTGAACGCCGAGCGCATCCAGGCGCTGCGCGACTTCCAGTTGATCACCCTGACCCCCGCCATCCGCGCCGAGCGCGGGCTGACCAACGAGCAGGGCGCGCTGATCGTGGGCCTTTCCGAGAGCGCGCGCGGCATCGGACTGCAGGAGGGCGACCTGATCCTGCAGATCAACCGCCTGCGGGTGACGAACGCGGAGAGCGCCGCGCAGGCGCTGCAGCAGCTGTCCGGCCGCAGCGTGGTCATGTACTTCGAGCGCGGCGGGCGGATCGGGAGCACGCAGTTCGTGATCGGCGGGTGACGGTGAACGGGTGAACGGGTGACGGGGTGAACGGGTGACGGGGTGACGGTGTGACGGTGTGAACGGGGTAACGGTGTGACGGGGTGAGCCGGTCGTCGGAGTACAGCCTGTCATCCTGAGGCCCGGCCGCGCAGAGGCGTCCCACGCGCAACCGGTCGCAGGGCCGAAGGATCTACTCTCGGCTGGCGGAGGATGGACGCGGCAGCCCGCGGGGAACCCGCGGACGCGACGGAGCCGGCCAGGGCTGGGCGGCGGGGCGCGGCGAACGGCCGCGCCCCGCCGTCGTTCATCCGTCCGCGGATTCGCCGATGGCGCCACGGAGGTCGGAGATCAGGGCGTCGATCTCGGCAGCGGCCGCGTCGCGCTCGGCCTCGGCGCGGCAGACGTCGGCCAGCAGCTCCGCCACGGGCCGCCGCGTGAACGTTTCCGCCGTGCGGACATAGCGGCCCGGACGAAGATCGAACGAGGTGTCCTCGAGCTCGTCCGCGCTCACCACGCGGGCAACGCCTTCCTCGTCCGCGAACGCCCGGTACGCGGCGACGATGCGCGCCACGTGCTCCGGCGCCAGCAGGTTGCGCGGGCGCGCCGGCGTCACCAGCTCCGACGCGTCCATGAGCAGCACGCCCCGCCCCTCTGGCCGCTCGGCGCGCAGCACCAGGACCGCCGGGGCAATGGCGACGCCGAACAGCAGGTTGGGCGGCAGCGCGATTACCGCGTCGAGCACGTTGCGGTCGATGACCAGCGACGCGCGGATCAGCATCTCCGTGCTGCGAAAGAGCGCGCTGGACGGGAGCAGCAGCACCGCCATGCCGCCGCGCGCCAGCGTGGCGAGCGCGTGCTGCACGAACGCATAGTCGCCCGCGTTGCGCGGCGGCACGTGCTCAAAGCGCCTGTACGGGTCGTCGCGCGCCGACTCCGCGCCCCAGTTGCCCAGCGAGAAGGGCGGAACGCTCACCACGCGGTGGTAAAGCGGCAGCCCCAGGCTGGAGGTGAACGCGGGCTCCGTGAGCACGTTGCCCAGCGCCAGCTCCATTCCCGGGAGCCCGTGCAGGGTAGCGAGCACGCGGGCCGTCGCCCACGCGCCGGGGTGCACGTCCTGCCCCTGCAGGGTCACGTCTACCGGGTCCACCCCCAGGCGCCGCTCCTGCCTGGCCGCCACGTGCCGCGCGGCTTCGATCAGAAGGCCACCCGATCCGCACGCCGGGTCACCCACGGCCATTCCCGGCTGGGGATCGGCCAGCTGCACCAGCAGCTGCACCAGCGCGGGCGGCGTGACGAACGAGCCCATCCCGCTCTTCCACTCGCCCGCGACGCGCAACAGGAACGCGTGCAGCGCCCGCCCGGCGGCGTCCGGCAGCTCCAGCCGGTCGGCGGCCAGGTCCATGTCGGCCAGCATGCGCATGGCCCCCACCAGCGTCCCGCGCCACGTCGGCGACGCGGCGTTCAGCCGCGGACGGTCCAGCCCCAGCGCGCTGAAGACCCCCCGCAGCGGCGGGTTGGCCGCCTCCAGCGCGCGGAACGCGCGGGAGAGCACGTCTTCCGGGTCCGGGCCGGTGTCCCACAGGTCGGGCCAGTCCTCGGGCAGGCGCCATCCCTCGAACGGCGCCGCGGGGGACGCGGCCCCGTCCTCCCGCGGAAGGTTGTCCCGGCACCAGGCCAGCAGCAGCAGCGCCGGCACCCATTCCTGCAGCCCGCCCAGGTGCGTGGGGTTGCGCGCGTGGCTGGCGATCCGCTCCAGCACGGCTTCGATCTGCTCCACCCCCGTCCGCTCGGGACCGCTCACGGAAGAACCTTCCCTTCCAGCGCCTCGCCGAGTGCCGTCCACACGGCCTCGCGGCGCAGATCCAGCGCCCGGCGGGCCGCGGCCAGATGGCGCTCCTCGGCGCGGATCAGCTGCTCCACCATCTGCTGGACCGGGCCGGGGGGCACCGGAACCCGGAGCCGCTCCACGTCCACCGGGCGCCACGCGCGCGTGGCCGTGCTCTCCCGCGCCATCTGCTCCAGCTGGTGCACCATTCCTGGCAGGCGCAGGGTGGCGTACAGCGCTGCCCCGCCCACCTCACCGAACGGGCGGATGATGAGCACGGTGTGGTTCGCCAGCGCGCCATCGTGCTCCGGCCCCACCAGCGCCATGCGCAGCGCCGCCCCCCGGGCGCTCAGCAGCACGAACCCGGGCTGCAGCACCGCCCGATTGCGCTCGGCGTCGGTCAGGGGCGGTTCGAACCGCGGCAGCGTGTGCACCGGCGCAATACCCCCCTCCTGCAGGCTGCCCACACTCACCACGGGGGTCCCCGAGCCGGGCGCCGCGTCGTCCTTCACACGCACCGGCACCCCGGTGGTGACTTCCGCCAGCTCCCACAGCGCCTTGACCGGCCAGGCGCTCATCGCGGCCGGAACAGCCAGAGCACGAAGGCGCAGAACAGGAGCACCGCAATCACCACCAGAAAGAAGCGGTAGTCCGGCGGCCCGTGCTTCGCGTCCCGCGCGAGTTCGATCATCTGCTCGATCGCGCGCGGCGGCGGTCTCTCCTCGTCCCGCTCCCGGAGCCAACCGCCGCCACCCGTAGGCCCCGGATCGAGCGAATCTTCCCGTTCCGCCGTGGCGACGGCTCCTGGCTGGCGGACTTCCTCGTGCTCTCGCATGGCGCTCCTTTGGCGCAAGCATGACCATACTTAACCCACAGGGGACGGGGCGACTCAGTCAAGCATGCCCACATGGATGATGGCACCCCTGCGCCTAAGGTACAAACGGTCTTTGGTGAACACAAGAGACGGCTGGTGCGGAATCGTTACTGCGCCTGTGCCGCGCTGAGAAACAGGGGGTTGATCCTTCCCGTACAACGCTGGACCAGCGAAAGGGAGGGGCAATGACGACCTGGATCATCCGTCTGCACCATCACGACGAGCGCGCGCTGCACGCCATGGTGCTGCGCCGGCACCCGCGGCTGGACCGCGCGATGCACGCCATCACGCACCTGGGCGACGCGGCGATCACCATCGGGGTTACGCTGGCGCTGCTGCTCGGCGCCGCCCCGGCGCTACGGAGCGCGGGGATGCGCGCGGCCTTCGCACTGGTGGCGTCGCACGCGGTGGTGCAGCTGCTCAAGCGCACCATCACCCGCGCGCGGCCGCGTATGCCCGAGGGTTTCGCCGCGCTGGTACAGCCGCCGGACCGCTTCAGCTTTCCGTCGGGCCACGCCGCGTCGTCGCTCTCCGTAGCACTGGCGGTGGGCGCCCTGCTGGCGCCGGCCGCCGCCGCGGCGCTCGTGGCGCTGGCGCTGGTCGTCGGCCTCTCGCGCTGCTACCTGGGCGTGCACTATCCCGGCGACGTGATCGCGGGGTGGATGTTGGCGGCGCTCGGCGTAGTCGCGGCGGGGGCGGTGGTGGGGTGAACGGAAAAGTGCTGACGGAGTGAGCTCGTCGGCGAACCACAGTGTGTCATCCTGTGGCCCGGCCGCGCACAACCATCTCTCGCACAACTGGTGGCAGGGCCGAAGGATCTACTCTCGGCTGGCAGAGGGTGGACGCGGCAGCTCGCGCCAAACCCGCCGCTGCGACGGAGCCGGACAGGGCCCGGGTTGCACGCGAGTCGGACTGGCAACGCGCCGTCCGCCCGCTGGAGCGAATGAATTGAATTCGCCGCTGGAAAATCGCAAAGTCCGCCTGCGCGGACTGCAGCCGCGGCTCCCTGGCGCTCCGAAACGCGACCGCGTCGGCCGCACCGGTTGCGGACGCTCTGGTGCCTGGAACGAGCGCCGGATGCCCGTGGGCCCGGGCGTGCACCGTGCCGGCCCGAACACCAGGCCCGCCAATCCGCGAAGGCGGATTTCGTGTAGTCGTTGCCGCGAATTCATTCGCCCTTGCGGACCCGAGCACCGCCCGGGTCGATCGACCCGGTTGATCCGCGGCCGCATCCACGCTACTCATTACTGCGCGAGGTGCCACTTTCGCACTTTCGCACTCTTCCTGAGGCGCCTCTGCGTACCGCCGCCATCTCCGTAATCCGCCAGGACGCGCACCGCGCGCGCTGAGGGGAACGGAGCCGCTGCACCCGGGCACACCGCCCGGCCACATTCGGATCATCCCTCTCCTCAGGGCATCGCGGCCGCGGTCCTGGCGTGGTCACCCACGCCGTCCGGACACCGCCGGCGGCGCAGCCGTGCCCATGCGGGCCGCGCATCGGATTCGTCCGCCGCGCCCGCGGACCAGGAGATCCAATCCAAGTGACATCACAGATTCCGCCGTCCAGCGACGGCCTTGACGCCCAGCTCGAATCGTTCGGCTGGGACGAGCAGCTCGCGCGTGACTTCGATTCCCTGCGCGCGCCGGGTGCCGTCCCCGCGCGCGTGGTCGCCGAGCACCGCGACCGCTACGTGGTCCGCACCGCGCAGGGGGAGCGCGCGGCGGTGCTCGCCGGACGCCTGCGCCACCACGCCCGCACCCGCGAAGAGCTTCCCGCCACCGGCGACTGGGTGGCGGTGGACGAGGGAGACGGCACCGCGGCCATCCACGCCGTGCTGCCGCGCCGCAGCCTCTTTCGCCGCAAGGCCGCCGGCGACGCGACGGAGGCGCAGGTGCTGGCCGCCAACGTCGACGTCGCGCTGATCGCCGCGGCGCTGCCGGACGACGTGAACGCGCGCCGCATCGAGCGATACCTGGCGCTGGCGTGGGAGAGCGGCGCGGTGCCCGCCGTCGTGCTCACCAAGGCGGACCTGGTGGATGACGTGGATGCGGCCATCCGCGGCGTCCGCGCCATCGCGCCGGGGGTGGACGTGGCCGCCGTCTCCTCGTTCACCGGCGCGGGGGTGGATGCGCTCGCGCGATGGCTGCAACCGGGGCGCACGGCCGTGCTCCTCGGCTCCTCCGGCGTGGGCAAGTCGACGCTGACCAACCTGCTGCTGGGGGAGGAGGCGCTGCGGACGGGCGCCGTGCGGGAGGATGGAAAGGGGCGGCACACCACCACGCACCGCCAGCTGGTCCGGCTGCGGAACGGCGCGCTGCTGATCGACACGCCGGGGATGCGCGAGCTGCAGCTGTGGAGCGCGGACGCAGGGCTGGAATCCGCGTTCGCGGACGTGGAGGCACTGGCCGCGCGCTGCCGCTTCGGCGACTGCGCGCACGAGTCGGAGCCGGGGTGCGCCGTCCGCGCGGCGGCGGAATCAGGACTGCTGGATCCGGCGCGGCTGGAAAGCTGGCGGCGGCTGCGGCGGGAGCTGGACTGGCTGGAGATCCGCCAGGACGAAGCCGCCGCGGCCGCCGAGCGCGCGCGGGTAAAGAGCCTCCACCGCGCCCTCCGCGTCCACACCCGCCGCAAGTACGGGTAATCCCGCATCCGGAAATAGAGCACCGATAATGCGGACGGTGTCATTCTGAGAGAGGCGCGCGCTCTGGACTTCCCAGCCGCACTCCTGCCTGTGCGCCGACCGAAGAATCTCTACGATGGGCGCACCGTCCTGTCGGCTACGTCGGCCTCGGCGCGAAGGACCCGCCCGTTCCCGATTAAGATTCTTCGGTCGGCGCACGGGCCCAGGAGCGTGAAGACGGTGCTGCGCGGCGCCTCCCTCAGAATGACAGCGATCTTCTGGACGCAAGTCTTTTTGCGGTTTCGGTATAGGGATGTACGCCAATCAGCCGCCCGGACGTCCCGGGCGGCTGATTGCGTGCATCCCCTTCAACCCGCTACTTCCGCAGGGCATACGTCCGCACGTACTCAACGCCGTCCTCGTCCGTCCACACACCCAAGACGAAGTCGCCGCCGATCTGCGTGGCGCGGAAGCCGGCGGGCATCGTCACGGTGCCGAGCATCCGCCCCTCCGCATCGAATACGTCCCACTCCGGCGGCACGGCGCCGGGAAAGGGCGTGCGCTGCACCCACAGGTTGCCGCCGTCATCCACCAGCAGCCGCTCGAAGGCGGGGAGACGCTCCGGGATCTGCACCTGGTCCAGCGACTTGTCCGCCTCGGGCCCGCTCTCGGCCACGAACACGCGGCGCAGGCTGTCCAGGTACGCGCCGCGCACGAGCACCGGCTCCATTGCCCGGCGGACGATGCGCTCCGGCGTGCCGTCCGCGCGCCGCAGCGCGATCTCGTACGCGTCCGTGGTCCCCTGCCAGTAGCGGTCACCGCTCGTGGCCGTGTGCACGTTCCGCATGAACGGCAGGGTCATGATGTTCATCGACTGGATCTGACCGCCCTCCATGACGAACTGGAACGCCGACTCGCCGCCGGCCGTCACGGGGAGCGAATCCACCGGCACGCCGTCGGCACCGGCGCGCAGCCAGAGCAGGGTGTCGCGGCGGGTGCCGGACTGCGTGGAGTTGCCCATGGTGCGCACGGAGCTGGAGAGCAGCAGCGATCCGTCCGCGAACCGGTCCACGAAGCGCGGCGGCACCTGCCCCACCGGCTGCAGCGGCGTGGAGCGCACGAAGCGTCCGGCGGGATCGAACCAGGAGAGGCGTGACGCCATCATGTCGTACGCCAGCACCGAATCGCCCGGCAGCCGCCGCAGCGCGTTCAGTCCCTGGAACTCGCCCGGCCCACCGCCCTGGTGCCCGGCGCTGGCCACGTGCCGGCCCTGCGCGTCGTACCAATGAATCTGATGGCTCCCGGCATTGGCGACGACGATGCGCCCGTCGCCCAGCCGCAGCGCCGTGCGCACCCGGTCCATCTGGTAGACCGAATCGCCCTCCGCCACGCCGATCTGCAGCGTCGGCTTGTCCGAGAGCCGCCATCCGCCGTCCTTTTCCCAGCGCCCGCCGCGGTTCTCGACGATCTGGATCCCCGCGCTGTCGCGTACGGTCGCGGCCTCCCCGCCCGCGTCGCCACCGCCGCACGCGGTGAGGGGAAGGAGGAGGGCCGGAAGGAGATGAATCGGCTTCATGGCGCGGCGAAGGAAGGATGGACGGGAGGTGCAGACGCATCTACTATAATTATAGTTGATGGAGGCGTGCAAGAGCCGTGATACAGATTCTGCAGATTCCACGTACACGAAATCCGGAAATAGAGCACCAATAAAGCGGAAGGTGTCATTCTGAGGGAGGCGCGCGCTCTGGACCTCCCAATCGCACCCCTGCCTGTGCGCCGACCGAAGAATCTCTACGATGGGCGCACGGTCCTGTCGGCTACGTCGGCCTCAGCGCGAAGGGCCCCGTTCCCGATAAAGATTCTTCGGTCGGCGCACAGGGCCTGCAGCGTGAAGGCGATTTCGCGCGGCGCCTTCCTCAGAATGACAGCGATCTTCTGGACGCAGTCGCTTTGCAGATTCGGCGTGAGACCATCGCCAGACCGGGAAGTCGCTATGAATCGGATACGATGGACGCAAAGAGCCCCGTTCTGGCGCGTGCCGGAACGGGGCTTTTCCTGCGAGACCGCTCGAGCGGCCACAGGGGCGAGGTGCGGACGAGACCTGTCAGCGCGCCTTGAACCGCTCCAGGCGGCCGTCGGCCTGCAGCAGCAGCGAGGTCTCCGGGCCGTCGTCAAGCCGGGCCAGCCAGCGGCCGGCGCTCAGGTTGCTCAGCAGCTGCGGGACCGGGTCGTCGCCCTGGGTCATCGCCTCGTGCGTAATGCGCAGAAAGCGCGTGGTGCCGTCGGGCGTGGGGCGGAACTTCCACGCGTGGCGGGCCTTCTCGCCGCGGTTCGCGGTCTTGACGCGCCGCCACGTGCCCGCGGCCTGCCTGCGCAGCGCCTTGCTGAGCTCGGCGGTAATGCGGGTCATCTTTTCGTCCTGCGATTCGTTCGGCGTCATTGGGCGCCTCCCATGCGGTTGGAGGCCCGGTGTGGCGCCTCCGCTCCCGGCCGGCAGCGCGGAGTGCGCTGTCCGTGAAAGGGTGCGCGGCGCACCGATCCAGCCCTCTGTACCCCGCCAATCTCGTTTCGTCCAAATGGTCAATAACTCGCCGGGCGGCTATCGTCCCTCCGCCTCCAGCATCTGGACGATCGTCTCCAGCGAATCCGCGTCTTCCGGCTTCTTGTCCGTGCGCCAGCGCAGCATGCGGGGAAAGCGCACCGCCACGCCGCTCTTGTGGCGGGGAGAGCGCTGAATCCCCTCGAACGCCAGCTCGAACACCAGCTCCGGCTTTACCGTCCGCACCGGCCCGAAGCGCTGCAGCGTGTTGCGCCGCACGAACGCATCCACCTTGCCGATCTCCGCGTCCGTCAGCCCGCTGTACGCCTTGGCGAACGGCACCAGCTCGCCGTCCTTCCACACGCCGAAGGTGTAGTCCGTGTACAGCGACGCCCGCCGGCCGTGGCCGCGCTGCGCATAGATCAGCACCGCGTCGATGGTGAACGGCTCCACCTTCCACTTCCACCATCCGCCCTTGCGCCGTCCCACGCCGTACGGCGCGTCCAGCCGCTTCAGCATCAGTCCCTCGGCCGCACGGGCGCGGGCGTCGCGGTGGGCCTGCAGCACGCCGTCCCAGTCCTCCGCGTGCACCGCCGGCGAGAGAAGGATGCGGCCGGCCGAAGGGGTGGCGCGCACCAGCTCCTCCAGCCGCCCACGGCGCCAGGCGAGCGGCTGCTCGCGCACGTCGTCGCCCTCGACCTCCAGCAGGTCGTAGGCGAGCAGGACGACCGGGACTTCGCTCAGGATCTTGGGCCCCAGCACCTTGCGCCCGATGCGCCGCTGCAGCTGCGCGAAGGGAAGCGGGCCCTCGCGCCAGGGCATGATCTCGCCGTCCAGCACGGTACCGTCGGGGAGCCGCGCGGCGGCGTGGGCCAGCTCGGGAAAGCGCTCGGTAATCAGCTCCTCTCCGCGCGACCAGAGAAAGGTGGTGCCGCGCCGGCGGATCATCTGCGCGCGAATGCCGTCCCACTTCCACTCCGCCTGCCAGTCGCGCGCGTCGCCCAGCGCCTCCAGGTCGCTCTCCAGCGCATAGGCAAGGAAGAAGGGATAGGGGCGGCTGAGGTCGGTGTCGCTGGTGTCGGCGGCCAGCAGGCGCAGGTAGAACTCGGGGGTGGGATCCCACGAACCCATCAGCCGGTGCGCCACCGCCGCCTCGTCCACGCCGCTGGTGCGGGCCAGCGCGCGCACCACCAGGCTCTGCGACACGCCCACGCGAAAGCTGCCGGTGATGAGCTTGTTCCACACGTACGCCTGCGGGCCGTCCAGCTCGCCCCAGGCGCGCTGCACCTCGGCGCGCTGGGCGGCCTCGTCCTCGCCGCGCAGGGGGAGCAGGCGCTCCTCCACCCAGTGCCGCAGCGGCCGGTCGCTGCTGGCGCCGGAGTCGGGGAGCAGGAGCGAGATGGTCTCGGCCAGGTCGCCCACGGATTCGTAGCACTCCGCGAACAGCCACTCGGGCACGTCGGCGGCCTCCATGGCCCACGCCGCCAGCTTGCGCGCGCCCACCAGCCGCTTGGGCCGCCGTCCGCTCAGAAAGTGCACCGCCCACGCGGCATCTTCCGGCGGCGTGCTGGCAAAGTACGCCGCCAGCGCGTCGACCTTTTCGCCGGTCTTGGTGGTCTCGTCCAGCTCGGCGTACAGCGCGGCGAAGGCCTTCACGGCGAGGTTACAGGGGACAGGGATCGCGCTCCGGCACCATGCCGCACGTGCGGATTGCAGATACCCGGCCATCCTGCCGCATCGCCCACCCTCTCGGCGTCCACTCCCCCGCCGCCTGAGCCAGCGGACCAGCAAGGGACAAACTCTGCTGACTCTGCTGACTCTGCGTGAGGCAGTCTTTGCAGGATCGTCGGCGCGGCGCGGCACCATAGAAAACGGCCCTCTCCCGAAGCATCCGGGAGAGGGCCGTCATCCAGCAAACCAGCAGCCTGCGATCAGCTGCCTTCGGACGCCGCCAGGTTCACCGTCCACAGCCAGGCCCGGTTGGCGCGCGACACCGCGATGGTGGTCTCCGGCTCGTCGCCGATCTTGAGCCGGATGTAGCGGTAGCGCGTGGGCACCGTGACGGTGTAGTCCGCGCGCGACGCGCCGGTGTTGCGCAGGCGCAGGCCGTCGGCCAGCGGCTCCAGCGTTTCGCCCGTGCGCCCGGCCACGATCTGGCCTTCGGCGTTGGTGGTGTTCTGCACCCAGATGGTCATCGCCCCCACCCGCTGGCGCGAGTCCACCTGCAGCAGCACGTAGTTGCCGGACGGGTTGAAGCGCACCGGCGCCGACATGCCTGGCGGCAGACCGGGACGCCGCGCGGTGCGGCCCGCCGCCGTGGGCGCAGCCGTCTCGCCCTCCACGCCCGCCACGTTGTCCGCCACCGGCGCGGCCGGCTGTCCCGGCACGGCCACCGCCGAAGGCGCCGTCTCGGTGGGGCGCTCGCCGGGGCCGCCAAAGCCCAGCCGCTCCACCGCGCTCCCCACCCACGCCCGCCCCGGCAGCGTGCCGAACGCCACCGTGAGCAGCATGGCGATCATGGCCGCCGCGGCCAGCGAGCCGCGGTTTACCCACCCGTGCGAGGCGCGGCTGCGAAAGCGCGCGCGCTCCACCGCCGCCATGGCCAGCGCCCGCCGCTCGTCCGACGCGGGCTCGTCCACCGCCTCGAGCCATGCCGACAGCGCGCCGGCGCGGCCCTGCATGGCGTTCATCCGGGCCGCGCACTCGGCGCAGCCCTCCAGGTGGCCGGCCGCCCAGCGAGAGCGGGAGCGGTCCATCTGGTGGTCCATGTATGCAACCAGGTCGCCGTCCTCCAGGTGCTGGGGGCGGGACCCTGCGGTCAGGTTCATTTAAGGCTCTCCGAGTTCGGGGCGAGCTCGTTCGACAGCTTGTTGAGCGCTCTCGCCAGCATGGTGCCCACCGAGCCGGTCGTGGTTCCTACCGCGACCGCGATCTCGTGGTGGGCAAAGCCCTCCTCCCTCATCAGCAGCACCGTTCGCTCCTTCCACGACAGCCGTTCCAGCGCGGCGCGCACCAGCGTGCGGCGCTCGCCTCGCTCGGCCTGGGTGTCGGGCAGCGCCGGCACGTCGCCCAGGGGCGCGCGGTCCGGCGATGCGCTAAGCAGCTTCAACCAGCGCGCCCGCGCGCGGGCCGTGTCGCGGACCACGTTGGTGGCCACCGCGAACAGCCACGCGCGAAGGTGCCGGTCCTGCGGCGGCCGTTCGACCAGGCGGACGAACGCCTCCTGCGCGGCGTCAGCCGCCAGGTCGGAGTCGCCCGTAAGGCGCACGAGGTACCGATACAGCGCGTCGTAGTGCTCCGTGAAGAGCTGCGTGACGTTGATCCGCTGTTCCGGCGAGGGCGTAGCAGGGGACAAAAGATTTCCGTCCTTGAGCCGTGCGCTCACTGGCCGGGGTGGAACGAGCGGGCCGGCCGCATTCTGACCGGCGTGGGTGACGGGAGGGTCCAAAAGGGTCCCGGAACTGCAGGGGGCGGTGTTTTCACCACCCCATCCGGACACAAACCTAACGTCCGGCCGCGGCTTGCGGGAGGGGATGCGGAGCTGCGGTTGCGTTGTCATGACACCACAACGCGCAACGCCATCCGTCTCTGCCCGCGCGGCGTCAGCCGGCGGCGTCAGCCCTGCGCAGCTCGTTCACCCGCCCGTGCGCCAGGCGCGTGGTTTCGGGCTGCCGGTACCTGGGCGTCAGCCGAAGAACGAGGTCCACCGCCGTCCGCAGGTCCATCCGGTGTCCGGCGGATACGTACAGCGGCTTGGTCCCCGTCCGCGTGCGCACCACCCTGCCGACGATCTCCCCCTCGTGGACGATCTCCGCCGTGGCGCCGCGCTCATCCCCCAGCGGCCCGTGGGTGCCGATGAACGGGTTCTTGGCGCAGCCGATGCTGGGAACGTCCCACAGCACCCCGCCGTGGCACGCCAGCCCGAAGCGCCGCGGATGCGCGTAGCCGTGCCCGTCGAAGATCACCAGGTCGGGGCGGATGCGCAGCGCGTCCCAGCACGTCTGCAGCGGCGGCAGCTCGCGAAAGGAGAGGTAGCCGGGGACGTAGGGAAAACGCAGCTCCGCCGCCGCCGTGGCCTCGTCCACCGCCGCCATCGTCTGCAGGTCGATGACGACGATGGCCGCATAGCCGTAGTGCTTGAAGCGCTCCATCGACACGTCGGCGCCGGCCACGTAGCGCGGCGCAAACCCCGCCGGCGGCTCCATCACCAGCCGCTCGCGCAGCGTCTGCTGGACCTCCCGTGCCTCGGCGACGGTCATCTCCCAGCGGCGCGGTGCCGGAGC
>DASTVC010000492.1:0-10236 GCA_035759295.1 Longimicrobium sp.
CGCGCGAAGGACGTGTATCCGGATCAACCGGTGGAAGTCCATCGCATCCAGTGGCCGCAGCCCGGGCAGCGCCACTCGCGTGAAGCCGGCATCGCTGAGCTGGCGAAAATGTACGGCTATACGGAACTCCCGATCCTGCTCACGGTGAGCAGGGAGGGCCAGGTGGTACGGGTGCAGTCCTTCTCGGCGACTGAATGACGATGATTGGCTCGTGCACGGGCAGGGTTCGACCATGCATCCGCTACGCCGGCTTGCTAATGTCCGCCGTGGCGCTCCTCGCAGCATGCACCGAAGAAGAGGCGCACCCGCCGCGAAGCGCGCCCGAGACCCCAGCCACCTGGGCCGTGGGAGCGCCCGTGGCGCGAATGGGCGCAAGCGAACGGCCGGGAGAAGTGCTGGACCGCGTTTACGGCGGACTGCTTCGTCCGGACGGATCGGTGGTGATCGGCAACTCGGGAACGTCCCAGCTGCGCACCTACGGCCCTGATGGCCGGCTCGCCGCAGTCGCTGGACGCCCCGGACGCGGCCCGGGCGAGTTCGGCGACATCAACTGGATCGGCGGTCTGCCCGGGGACTCGATCATTGCGTTCGACCTGCGGAACCAGCGCTTCAGCGTGTGGAGCCCCGCCGGTGCGTTCGTGCGGATGTTCACCAGCCAGGCGCCGCCGGGGCCCGTTCGTCCCATCGGCGTTTTACAGGACGGCTCGATCCTGATCGTGCGCGAAGCTGGATACGATCCCCGTGCCGGCGCGGGCGTGGTGCGTGATTCAATGACGGCATTTCGGATGAGCCCCACCGGCGAGGTGACCGCGATACCTGGAAGCTTTCCCGGTGCGGAGTGGCTCATCTACCCGCACCCCACCAGCTTCCGGGCAACCCAGCTCCCGTTCGGGAGGACGGGGCACGTGGCCGTCACCGGCAACCACTTCGTACACGGCTCGTCCGACTCAGGCACGCTGACCGTCTATGACCCGTCCGGACGGTCCGTCCGAACGATCGATCTCGGCGGCCAGGGACGCAGCCCTTCCCGGAAAGAGGTCGCCGCATTCCTCGCGGAGATCCAGGACGAGGCCGAACGCCGCGCTCTCGCCCGTCACTATCGGGATGGCACGGGCGGCAGCGCTCCCGTCTTCACCACCCTGCGCGGTGACACGGAAGGAAACCTGTGGGTGCGCCTGACTCCGAACGCCGAGGCAGACAGCGTGACGTGGGTCGTGCTCGGGCCAGGGGGTGACCGCCGTGGGAGCGTGCGCATGGCCACGAACTGGCTGCCGCTGGACATCCGCGAGAACACGCTGCTGCTGCGGGAAGCGGATGCGGACGGCGTGCAGACCGTGTCGGTGCGAAAGGTCGCGCGGTGACACGGATCGTGATTCCTCTGATGGCCGTGCTGCTGTCGGCGGGCGCCGCCGTCCACCTGGCGCGTGACGCCCGGGTCGTCAGGCACAACGGCGAGCCCGTGGCGTCAACGCTCGCGCGCTACTCGGCCGACGGTCCCGGCGTCGTGATCATCTTTCAGCCGGAAGACTGTCTCGGCGACGGAAACATGGTCCGCCGCTGGAACACGCTCGCCAGCGCGCCGGGGCTGAACGTGCGGGGACTGGTGACAGGAGGCGATCTCTCGTCCACGCAAAAGACAATCTTCGCGCAGACGGGAGCGCGGATGGCGCTCGGCAACATCTCGTCGGCGGATGCGAGCCTTGTCGGAGGAAAGCTGGGCTACACCCGGACACCCTTCGCCCTGGTGCTGGACGGGCGCGGACGCGTCGCCGGCTCGTTCCCGGCCAACCAGAACATTCCACCCGAGGTCGTCACCACGCTGGTTTCAGGCTCCTGATCCAGCCACCGGAAACGCTCGCCACGCGCGCGTTTGGCATCATCCCACCGGCAGGGTGACGAAAAGGTTCACTCCGGCTTCACGGCTCGGCGTTCCAGGGCGGCGGCTCGTCGCCGGCGTCCTCCGGCTTCCACGGCGGAAACTCGTCGTCATCATCCGCCAGCTGCGCATCCTCGCCGGGCGTCTCCCATTCGTCCATGTACGGAGTGCGGTCGTGCGGCCAGTCGGGCGCCCGGGCCAGCTCGCCGATGAAGTCGACCATCTGCCAGAAGTTGTCGATCGCCTCTTCGCGGGTCTCCCCTTCGCCGTAGACGCCCGGAAAAGCCTCGGACGACGCGAGGAATTCCTCCCCCTGCGGCGCCACGTCGGGCTCGTGATTCCACCGGTTGAACGTGCTCATTCGATCGAACGCATCAGGTTGAGAGTACGCCGCAACGGCATCACCCCGCCACAAATTCCTTCCATTCCTCCGACTCCGCAACCCGCTTGATCACCGCGTTCCGGCGCTCCAGAAAGCGGGTCATGTAGCGCCGCAGCACCAGCGCCTCCGCGATGCGGCCCAGGACGCCGAGCGGCGCGGCGAAGCGGAATTCGTCGCGCAGCACCGTGCCGCCGTCCGGCGCGGCGCCGAACCAGTGGTCGTGCTCCATCCACGCGAACGCGCCGCGCACCATCACGTCCTGAAAGTACGCGGGCCGGTCGTACGCGCTTATGCGGCTGGTGAGGCGCTGGCGCACGCCCAGGTGCCACGCGCGCCACGTCACCGTCTCGCCCATCCCGATCAGCCCGCTCGTGCGCCCCGCCACCGGCACCTCGCGCGTCCAGATGAGCGAGCGCGTGTGCAGGTCGATGCTGCGCGTCAGGTCGAACACGCGCTCCCGCGGCGCGGCGATGGGGGTGGTGAGGTGGATGGTGATCATGGGGACGCGAGGCCTGCGTCGCGGAGAGCCCGCGCGAGCAGATCCTCCACTTTCATCTCGACGGCGAGGTCACGCATGTAGCTGTGATCGAGAACACTTCCACGAAGCTTCAGCACCTGTATCGCGTCAGTCCACTGCCGCTCCGAAACGTGGTCACCAAGCCGGTACCAGTACAGCTTCTGGACGACGACGTCTTCCGGGCTGGCGAGGGCAATCTGCGCGTCCGGGATCTCGGGAGGAATATAGGGCTGACCGCGGGCGAGTTCCTGGGCCGTCGCCCTGTCCTCCTTCGCGACGAATACGTCCACCTTGAACATGGTGTGCAGGTGGATGACATTGAACGTCGACCGCCGGCGGACGGCATCACGTACCGCAGGTTCGTCGAGGTAGAAATCGTCACGTAGCGCCGCTACAAATCCGGGGATGTGCTCCTCCTTCAGATCCGCGACCACGTCCACGTCCTGCGTCGCGCGTGGGATGCCGTAGATGGAGCTCGCAATGGAGCCGCCAACCACGTATCTGACGCCCAGGAGATCAAGAGTACGGATCACCCGCAACGTAACCTGGAGAGCTTCTTCCAACGCACTCACCAGCCTTTTTCCTCCGGATCCCAGTCAAAGACCTTCATCATCGTTTCGCGCCCCAGGCGGAGCGACGCGAGACGCAGGCGCATCTCCCGCTCGGACATTTCACCATAGTCGGCCGTAATGCGCGCACGCTGGAGTTGCTCGATCATGCGGTTGAGCGAGAATACCCGCGCCAGCTTGTCGCTCGGTGACATGCGCCGGTAGCCTTCAATGAGAAAGCGCTCGGCTTCAGGCGATGTATCGGAAGGTCCCATGCTTCTCCGTCCAGTATGGCTCTGGGATCAGGAACGCGGCGACGCCTGAACATCATGCGTGCAACTCGACTTCACAACCACCCTCAACGGCCCGCGGGGGGCATTCCATCCAGCACGCGCAGGTCCTCCGCCACGGTGGAGAGCAGCCGCGTGCGCATGCAGAAGCTGGTATGGAGCACACCGTCGTCCCCGCGGATGGCGTAGACGAGGTACGAATCGCCCTGTTGGAATCCCACGGGACAGCCGCCGGCGTCCAGCACGGTGACGCTGTCGGGGTGCCCGCCTTTCCACGCGCGGCTCACGCGCAGCGTCACCGGCCACGCCGGGCCCGGAGGAGCCACCGCCGCGACGGCGCCACCCGCGGCGGTCTGCGCGTGAGCGCCCACGGCCGGGTCATCGGCGAGCGCACCCACGCGCAGCACCTGACCCGTGAACACCGCGTCGGAGCGGGCGAGCTCCTCCTGGACTGTGAGTATGCCGCACTTGCAGAACGTTCCCGGCACGCACGGCGCCGCGGCCGTGCCGCTGAGCATCAGTCCGACCATCCAGGCGAAGTATCTCATCGACCGTCCCCTGGTCAACTGCCCGCGGCCGGCGTGATCTCGCGCAAATCGCGCAGATCGTCCGCCGCCTGCGTGAGCACCCGCGACCGATGGCAGAACGTGGTGTGGAGCACGCCATCGTACCGCCGGCTGGCGTAGACCATGTACTCTTGCCCGCGCCGGAAGCCCACGGCGCACGTGCCGCCGTCCACGAGGGTGATGGTATCCGCCCCGCCGCCCTTGAACCGCCGCGTCACGCGGAACGCCACCGGATCATCCGGCCCCGCGCGCTGCGGGGAGATGCCCCCGGCGATCACAACGCCCGTGAACGCCACCTCGGCGTGCTCCAGGGCCATCTGCACGGATGGCATTGCGCAGCTGCACAGGGCTTCGGTTGGGCACGGAGCGGCGCCCGAGAGCAGGCTCCACCACAGCAGGACGGACAGGATCATGGGATGGGATCGATGGAGAGGAGGAAGCCGCCGCGACTCGTGCGTTCAACAACGCCCGCCGCCTGGCCGTCCGGACGATCCGGGTCGGGTGCGCCCTTCCGGCTCCCCGCGGACGGCACTCCGTGCGATGATTCACGTCACGTTCACTGCACGGCCGCCGGCATGCCGAGAAACTCGCCGTGGCGATCCGCGGCGGCGTGCAGCGCCTGCATCTGCGCGTCGTCGAAGTCCGTCCTGAGCGCGACCTGAAAGGTGACGGCACGCTTCGTCACCGTGCGCTTCCAATGCCCCGCCAGCTGCGAATCTAAGAGGAGCGCGCCGTTGTAGATGGCGCGGTCCACCAGCGACGGCCGCACCCCGGACTCGTCGCAGAAGCCGCGGCTTTCGCCGTAGCCCACGAAGTACTCGTCCAGCCCCTGCAGCAGGTGCACGCGCGGCGAGGCCATTGGCGGCCGCGGCTCCCAGGCGGCCGCCCAGAACGACCGCCCCTCGATCTCTCGTTGCTCCAGCCGTGAATCCGCGATCTCCAGGCCGCGCTGGATGTCGGCCAGCGGCAGGCTGCACCAGAAGCGCAAGTCCCGGGCGGTCGCCGGTCCGCGGCTGGTGAAGTAGCGAACCACCAGCTCCTCCAGCGCCTCGTCGCGGGTGCGCGTCGGCGCGTCCGGGACCCGCTCCTCGAAGAGCGCGTACGTGTGCTGCCGGCCCTTGAGCGGTCCGCTGCAGATCACGCAGTCCAGCTCGGCGTCCATCAGGATGTACGCCATCCCCAGCCCCTTCGCCGCGATCCCCTCCCGCTCCAGCACCCGCTGCAGCTCTCCGCGCGTGAGGTAATTACCGCCACGCAGCGCGTCGGTCAGCAACCGCCGCGCCCGGTTCCGCTTGCCGTCCTCCAGGCCCGTCTGCCGGTAGTAGTAGGCGTTCTGCGCGTGGACGCGCGGCGCCGTAAGCTCCTGCATCCACCGGATGTCCGCCGGCAGCACGAAGTGCCACGTGGGCCGCAGCATGTGCGTGCGCAGGATGGCGCCTTCGGCCATCGCGCGATCCACGTCCGCGTCCATCGCGCCGCGCGAGCGCTCGCCCAGCGACCACTTGGCGGGCCCGTAGTCCTGCGACTGCACCGCGCCCAGCCAACGCACCACGTCCACCGGCGTGCCGAGCGGGTCGCCGGCGAGCCGCTGGTTGTACAGGCGTGTGTGCGCGATGTCGGTGGGGTGCATCAGCAGACAGATGGCGAACGGGAGGGGCGGCGGAACGAGGATGATACGACGCGCGCCCGGATCTTCGAAACCCGGACGCGGCGGCGGGATCCATCCGTAACGCTCCCCCGCGAGAACCGCGACATGAAACGAGGCCTGCGCCATCCCTCGGCGCGGGCCTCAATGCGTCTTGCACTAGACGCCGGCTAATGGTCACTGCCAGGAGCCGGACCGCAGGTGGTTGAAGTTCACGACGTCTCCACCGGCCGCGGCGAGACGGACGTAGAGCTGTAGATCGTCGGTGAGAACGGTTACATCCCTGTCGGCCGATCGGATGATGGACGTGTCGGAGATGCCGAGCAGGGAAAAGTGTGGATCAGCCGCCAACTGGATGCTGGGAACGTACTGTTCGCGGAACTCTCCCGTCAGCAGGCCCAGCGCGAGCAGGGCACGGCGGCGCAGCGGTTCCGCCAGCTGTCCCAGCAGGTTGCTGACCTCGGTGAGAACGTTTGGGGTGGTCAGCATGCGCTGAAACCCGCCCACGTAGGTCGTCAGCAGCGCGTAGTCGTCTCGCGAGTAGGCCCGCGTGCGCTTGAAACGCTCCACCTGGTCCAGATCCAGCGCGCCGACGATCAGGACCAGCAGGAGGTTCGTGTCGATGAACAGCGTCTCCCGCCGGGCCGCGGGAAGCATCACGCAACCTCGCGGATCTTCATCGACCTGACGGCGCCGGTTTCCGGATCTACGTCGAGCGTCTTGTAGACGCGGGGGAGCGCATACACGTCCGGCTGCAGCGCCGCGGTAAGACTGTTCTGCCCGACGGCCGGTTCCGCCCAACCCAGCGTGATCCGCCAGAATCCCTCGTCCGCGAACTCCACCTCCTCGAGCCTGAGGTGGCGAATGTCGGCCTCGGGATAAAGATCGCGGATCCAGTTCTCCGCTGCCCGGACAGCTTCCTTTACGGTGAGCATCCTGCGACCGCTCGTGTAACGTTGACGATCCACGCGCACTCTCCCGTCAGAATATCACGCCTCCGCACCGCATCCTTCAAGCCCGTTCGCGGTCTCCCCCCACGATCGATCCGCCCACCGCCGGGTTGAAGGGGCCATCAAGATGTACAAAGCACACACCCCGCGCCAGCCCTTTTTACTTGCCGTCATCGCACGGACAAACGCGACGTCGTCCCTTGGCGTGGCGGAACGCGAAAGGGCGCCGAGGTATGCTGCCTCCGCGCCCATTGTGCGACCTGCCGTCCGCCGTCGTCCGCCCGCCGGGCGAATGAATTCGCGGCTGGGAAAACGTAATGTCCGCCTGCGCGGACCGCTCGTGCAGACGGACAAGCCGGTGCCTCGACGACTGCCAACCGGGCGCGCCGGGCGTGGCTCAATGCGAGCGGTTGAAGCCCTGTTCGCGCCGCGCCTCGGCGCGAGACAGGGCTTCTGGCCTTTCTAGCCGCGGGCGTTAGCCCGTGGTGCGCCGTGTAGTCGCGCTCCGTTAGATGTGTGGCGGTCCGCCGCGCTACGCGCCCTGCCCCGCCCCCGCCCCCACCAGGTGCCCCGTGCGCTCCTGGATGCTGCGGACCTCGCGCTTACGGCTGCGCAGGGCGCTGATGGCGTCGGTGGCGGCTTCGGCGGCGGACATGGTGGTGATGTACGGCACCTTGTAGGCGATGGCCGCGCGGCGCGCCGTGTAGTCGTCGTACTGGCTCTGCTTGCCCAGCGGCGTGTTGATGAGCAGCGCCACCCCGCCCGAGATGATGTGGTCGGCCATGTTGGGCCGCCCCTCGTTCACCTTGAAGATCACCTCCGCCGGTACGCCGCGCTGCTTCAGATAGCGCGCCGTGCCGCTCGTCGCCTGGATGCGGAAGCCCATGTCGTGCAGGCGCCGCGCAATGGGGGTGACCGTGCGCTTGTCGCGGTCGTTCACCGTAATCACCACGTTGCCGCTGGACGGCAGCTCCATCCCCGCGCTGATCTGCGCCTTGGCGAACGCCATCCCGAAGCTGTCGTCGAAGCCCATCGCCTCGCCCGTCGACCGCATCTCCGGCCCCAGCAGCGTGTCGCCCTCCAGCTTGTTGAAGGGGAACACCGACTCCTTGACCGCCACCCCGCCCACCGGGATCTCCTCCGGCAGGTTGAAGCTCGCCAGCGCCTCGCCCCCCATCAACCGCGCGGCGATGCGGGCGATCTGCACCCCCGTCGCCTTGCTGACGAACGGCACCGTCCGCGAGGCGCGCGGGTTCACCTCGATCACGTACACCTGCCCCTGGAACACCGCGTACTGCACGTTGATGAGGCCGATCACGCCCAGTTCCAGCGCGAACGCGCGCGTGTGCTCGCGCATCTCCTCCACCTCGTGGTCGCCGAGGAGGTACGGCGGCAGCACCTGCGCGCTGTCGCCGGAGTGGATCCCCGCCTCCTCGATGTGCTGCATCACCCCGGCGATGACCACCGTCTTGCCGTCGCAGAGCGCGTCCACGTCCGCCTCGAACGCGTCTTCCAGGAAGCGGTCGATGAGCACGGGGCGGTCGTGGCTCACGCCCACCGCCGTCTGGAAGTATTCGCGCAGCCCGGCCTCGTCGTACACAATCACCATCCCCCGCCCGCCCAGCACGTACGACGGGCGTACGAGCACGGGGTAGCCGATGCGGCCCGCGATCTCCGCCGCCTGCTCCACGCTGGTGGCCAGGCCGTTGGGCGGCTGGCGGATGCCCAGCTTGCGCGCCAGCGCCTCGAAGCGCTCGCGGTCCTCCGCGCGGTCGATGGCCTCCACCGGCGTGCCCAGGATCTTGACGCCGAGCCGTTCCAGCGGCTGCGCCAGCTTGAGCGGCGTCTGCCCGCCCATCTGCAGGATCACGCCCTCCGGCTCCTCCAGCCGTACGATCTCGATCACGTCCTCCAGCGTGAGCGGCTCGAAGTACAGCTTGTCGCTCACGTCGAAGTCGGTCGAATTCGTCTCCGGATTCGAGTTGACCATGATGGTCTCGAACCCCGCCTCGCGCAGCGCCAGCGCCGCCTGCACGCAGCAGTAGTCGAACTCCACCCCCTGCCCGATGCGGATGGGCCCCGAGCCCAGGATCATCACCTTGCGCCGGTCCGACCGCTCGGACTCGTTCTCCTCCGCGTACGTGGAGTAGAGGTACGGCGTGAGCGCGGGAAACTCGCCGGCGCAGGTGTCCACGCGGTTGTAGACGGGGTGGATGTCCATCCCCCAGCGCCGCTCGCGGACGGCGTCCTCCGTCTCCCCGCGCAGCCGCGCCAGCTGCACGTCGCTGAACCCCAGCCGCTTCATCCGCAGCATGGCGTCGCGATCGACGGAATCCAGCGCCGCGAAGTCGCGCTCCGCGTCCACCAGCTGCTGCAGCTGCGCCACGAACCAGGGGTCGATGAAGGTCAGCTCCGCCACCTCGTCGATGCTGAAGCCGGCCTCCAGCGCGCGCTTCATCTGGTAGTAGCGCTCCGGCGTGGGGCGGCGCAGGGCACGGCGCAGCGTCTCGTCGGAATCGTCATCCAGCCGGTCGTCCTTGAGCGTGCCCGTCTCCCACCCGCTGCGGCCGACCTCCAGCGCGCGGATCGCCTTCTGCCACGCCATCTTGAAGGTGCGGCCGATGGCCATCGACTCGCCCACGGCCTTCATCTGCACCCCCAGCGTGGCATCCGCCGCGGGGAACTTCTCGAAGGCGAAGCGGGGGAACTTGACGACCACGTAGTCCAGCACGGGCTCGAACGACGCCGGCGTGCTCTGCGTGATGGCGTTCGGCAGCTCGTCCAGCGTGTAGCCCACGGCGAGCTTGGCACCGATGCGGGCGATGGGGTAGCCCGTCGCCTTGGACGCCAGGGCGGAGGAGCGGCTGACGCGCGGGTTCATCTCCACGATCAGCATCTCGCCGTTCGCGGGGTTGAGCGCGAACTGCACGTTGCACCCGCCCGCCTCCACGCCGATCTCGCGGATGATGGCGATGGCCGCGTCGCGCATCAGCTGGTACTCCACGTCCGACAGCGTCTGCGCCGGCGCCACCGTGACGGAGTCGCCCGTGTGCACGCCCATGGCGTCCACGTTCTCGATGGAGCAGATGATGACGACGTTGTCCGCCCCGTCGCGCATCACCTCCAGCTCGTACTCCTTCCAGCCGATGACGGAGCGGTCGATGAGCACCTCGCGCACGGGGCTCAGGTCCAGTCCGCGGCGCACCTGCTCCTCGAACTCCGCGCGGTTGTAGGCGATGCCGCCGCCCGTGCCGCCCAGGGTGAAGCTGGGGCGGATGATGGCCGGGTAGCCCGTGTCCTCCACGATGCGGAACGCGTCCTCCAGCGACTTCGCGAACCCGCCGTGCGGCACCGCCAGGCCGATGCGCTCCATGGCCTGCGCGAACTCGCTGCGGTCCTCCGCCATGCGGATGGCGCGCGCGTCCGCGCCGATGAGCTCCACCCCGTGCTTTTCGAGCGTGC
>DASTVC010000493.1:0-12156 GCA_035759295.1 Longimicrobium sp.
TTTGGCAAGACATCGCGGAATCGGCGGGAGAAAACGTCGCGCACACGCTCAGGATCAGGGCACCGCTCCATGATGTGCTCGAACGCCGTTTCCGAAAGGATCTTCACCAGCAGCGCCTCGTCTGAGGCTCCTCCGGCGGCAAGCCTCGTCGCGATGGCTTTTCCGAGAGCCCATCCGGTCGGAAGACTGGTCGGGTTGAAGCCGGAGATGCCACTGCCCACAAGCACGCTGAACCCGGTTCGCCGCAGTTCCTCAATTAGCCGCCTCCCTTGCGACGAGTCGAGACGCAGGATCAACGGAAACTTTGCGATTTTCATCTTGCGCGCGTGAGGTGGAGTTGGGCGCCGACAATTCGGTGTCCGCAGAATGGAACTGCATATACGGCCCGGAGATTGCGCCGCATGGGTCACCGTGTCCACCGGTGGTCCCGCATTCCGATCTGCCTGAAACTTTCCGAGATCTTCAGTTGAAGACATGAGCGACTACGATCCACACACGCACCCAGAGCGTGTGCTCATCAGCTACAGCCACGACTCGCCCGCCCATCAAGCCCGGGTGCTCGAGCTTGCCCGCCGGTTGCGCGAAGATGATGGCGTGTTCGTCATGCTGGACCAGTACGCCCCGCATCCCGCAGAAGGCTGGCCGCAGTGGATGCGCCGCGAGATTGAAGCGGCGACGCACGTCCTGATCGTCTGCACGGAAATGTACCTGCGGCGCGTCAACCTTCGTGAGACACCAGGACGTGGACTGGGAGCAACTTGGGAAGGCAACCTCGTCATCCTCGCGACCTACGCGGCACAAGGGTTTAACGACAAGTTCATCCCGGTGGTGTTTTCCGCGTCAGATCAAGCGTTCGTACCTGATTTCCTTCAGGGCGTCACGCGGTACGACGTGAGTACGGAGCAAGGGTACGAACAACTTCACGCGCGACTCACCGGGCAGCAGCTGGTGCGGGTACCCCCACTCGGTCCTCGCCGCACAGTTGGAGGCCCTCCCGCGCCCGCGAGCAGAGTCGCCCCAGCGGCTTCGACGCAAACTACGGCCGCCCCGGGACATGCGCCCCTCACCGGCTATGATCTGGTGCTGATCGAAACACAGGAAACGAAGCGGTTTATCCCCGCGGAGCGCATTCGGGAGCAGAATTCTCGTGTGGAGTTCACGCTTGCTCCCGATAGCCCTGAGGACTCCGCGTTCCTGAGCGAACTGAAGGGCGGCTGGCACACCACGCGGGCGTGGATCGCGTACGGGGATGCGGCGCGTCAGGGCACGGTTGAGGCAGCTGACCGCTCACGCGACGCCTCGGGCGAGCGCTGGACCGTCACCGTCGCTCTGGAGGAGGACCGCGGCGGCAACATCACGGAGATGGGCACCACCGGCAAATCGGCCGACGACATTGCGGAGTTGCGGGCGCGGCGCATCCTGTTGAACGAGAAGCCACCGGCTGATTTCGCACGTTGGGGCAAGGTGGACTCCACCCTCGAAATGCTTGTGCAAGGGCTAGGGTCCTCAGGTAGGCTCACCGAGTCGCCAATTCCACCGCTCTACCGTCAGCTAGGCTCGGACGTTCCGCTCTTTTTGGCGGCTGCCCGGCTCCTCTCGGTGCTGGAACTGCGGCGCACCGAAACCGTGCAGCACATCCTTGACCTCGAACTCCAGATGGAAGCCCAACACCTCCTTCGCGTGCGGTTCCGCGGTCGCCGGCGGAAGACATACACGAACATGCCCGCGCACGAGATCGTGTTCGAAGGAGTGTGTCAGCTCGAGTAACCCGACCAGCTTGGGGCCTGCGAAACGTCTGTTCTGCCGCAGGATTCCGTGCACGAAAAATCCCCAGGCCGCCGCGGGTGCGACGACCTGGGGATTCTCTCGATGGGCCGGGTGGGACTCGAACCCACGACCATTCGGTTAAAAGCCGAGTGCTCTACCAGCTGAGCTACCAGCCCCAACGCGGGAGAATATAGCGCCCCGCGGGCTCCGGCTCAACTGGACGGTGGCGTGCCTCAGCGCCCGGAGCGCACACGCAGCCGGAACGAGCCGGTCTCGCCCGGCGACGCGGTGGAAACGTGGATGGTGTACTCCCCATCCTCCGGCGCCGTCCAGCCGAGCTCCGCGTTCAGCTCGCCGCCGCTGTCGTCGTCCTCGGCCAGGGCTTCGAAGTCGTCGTACATGCCCGTGCCGATCATCACGTACGAGTCCATCTCCTCCGACGAGACGGTGATGGTGAGCCGCTCGCCGGCGCGGGCCTGGTAGGTGAACTGCTGGTAGTATCCGCCGTCCTCGTCCTGCGCGTCGTCGTCGTCCAGCGTTCCTTCCACCGACTCGCCCGCGCGCACCGGGACGACGGTGTAGCCCATCCCCGAGAAATCCGGGTTGCCCAGGGAATCATCGTCCGAATCATCGTCGGCATCATCATCCGAATCATCGCTCGAATCGTCGTCCACCCACTCCTCGTCGCCGTCGCCGTCGTCATCCCACTCGTCCTGCACGGCGCCCTGCACCACGCGCAGGGTGTAGGCGCCCAGCTCGTCGCCGGAGTAGGCGCGCACCACCACGTGGTGCTCGCCGCCGGCGCCGAACTCGGCCACCATCTCGGAGTTGGTGCCCTCGGCACCGTCGTCGTCCTCGGCCGTGGCCTGCAGCACGCCGTCGGCCCAGGTGCCGAACTCCAGGTAGGTGTCGAAGTCGTCGGACTCGGCGTAGACGGTGATCTGCGAGCCGGGCGCACCCTGGATAACGTAGTGGTCCTCGCCGCCGTTCTCGCCCGCGTAGTCGGATTCCGTCAGCTCGCCCTGCACGGTCTGGCCCACCTGCAGGCGCCCCGCGCGCACCTGGCCGTCGACGGCGGCCACCGAGATGCTGTACTCGCCCACCTCTTCCTCATCGTAGCCGGCGGCGCGCAGCTGGTACTCGCCCCCCTGGCCCAACCGCACCAGCAGGCGCGAGTCGGTTCCTTCGCCGGAGTCGTCGTTCTCCGACTCCTCGTCCCAGTCGTCACCGTCCCCGCGGCCCCAGTGCAGGTACGTGTCGAAGTCCTCCGACCGCATCCGCACCAGCAGGGTCTCGCCGGGGCGGCCGCGCAGGACGTATGCGTGGTAGTGCGCGCCGTCCTCCATCTGCGGGTCGCTCTCGCCGAGCGTGCGGTTGATGATCTCTCCCGCGCCGATCGTCTGCTGCGCGGCGAGCGGGGCGGCCGCGAAGGCGGCCAGGACCAGGGTGAGCGTCTTGATCGACATGGGTGATGGATGAGGGGGTCGAACGGGCAAGAGCGAGCGGCTCCGCGGCACAATCTATCGCGCCGCGCGGGTTGGGAAAGACATTTGATTTTGGGGTCTTCGTCGATTCGGTCGCAAACCGCGTCATCCCCTGGCAAGGTCACTACGCGCAACGTCCGGGTCCGTGCACGCCGGCCGTCGCGGGGCGAACAAATCGTCCCTGGGAATGCAGGGAACGGTGAAAGGACCAAAGCGCGGCAGGGGGCCATCCGCATTTTTCAACAACGCCTTTCCCGCCGCAGCGCTCCGCAACCTGCCATCCGGCTTCACCCGATGCGCGATCCCGAGAACCTCCTCCTCGCGACAACCTCTGCGGGAACGCCCCCCGGCATTCTCGCGGGCCGGGGCTTCGCCAGATCGCGCATCAGGTGTTCGTGGAGGCCGGCTCCAATGCGCTCGCGGCAGAACGTCGGCGCCGGGCTGAAGGCGAGGATGGCGGGATAGGTATCTCCCGAAAAACGCGGATGGCCCCCTGCCGCGCTTCCCTCCCCCTGCCGTTCCCGTCGCGTCCACACAGGGGTGGAGCGACCCCCGCCTGCCGCCGTGCCCTGACACCATTCCACTGCATCGTGAATCATCCCGCCCTCGCAGGGCGTGACGCGCCGTTGCAGCCGAATTCGCGATGAAGCTGAGGATGGGGGACGTGCATCATCCCCCGATGCGGCGAGCCCTCTCCCGGTGGGAAGAGGGCTCGCGCGTCGGAACCAGGGGCGCCGCCGCATCCACCCCGCCGCGGCCGCCTAGTAGTTCGTGAACAGGAAGAGGTTGGGCGTGCCGTAGGCGATGCTCAGCCGGTGCCGGGTGATCGTACCAGAGACCGCGTTGATGAAGATGGCTTTCCACACCGCCCCCGGAGTCGCCGTGGGATGGGTCTGCAGGTACTGCGCGGCCACGCCCGCCACGTGCGGCGACGCCATCGACGTCCCCGACTTGGGGACCACCTGGTTGGTGACCAGGTAGTCGGACGAGTAGATCCCCGAGCCCGGCGCCAGGATGTCGACGCAGCTGCCGTAGTTGGAGAACGACGACTCGGTGTCGGTGCTGGTGGTGGAGCCCACGGTGATCACCGTGGGGGCGCCGGCGGGCGACTCGGTGCACGCGTCGATGGGGGTGCCGGCAAAGTCGCCGTTCCCCGCGGCCGCGACCAGGGTATAGCCCGCCGCGACCAGGTTGCTGGCCGCGGTGCGCACGGACGAGAGGTTGCCGTACCCCAGGCTCATGTTCACCACCGCCGGCTTCACGCCGTTCAGGCGGATCCAGTCCATCCCCGCGATGGCCATGGACGCGGTGCCGCCGCCGGTGCAGTTCACCACCCGGCCGGCGCGGATCGACACGCCCTTGGCCACGCCGGAGTACGTGCCGCCCACCGTGCCCGCCACGTGGCTGCCGTGGCCGTGGCAGTCCGCCGCGCTCCCGTGCCCGTCGCCCACGAAGTCGCCGTTGCTGCCGTTGGCGATGTACGCGGCCCGCCCCACCACGTCCAGGTGGTTGAGGTTGATGCCGGTGTCCAGCACGTACGCCGTGACGCCCGCGCCGGTATTCGTGAAGGTGAAGGTCTGGTCGAGAGGGAGGTTGGTGTCGTCGATGCGGTCCAGCCCCCACGAGATGGGGTTGGCCTGCGTGGTAAAGAGCCGGACCGGCGCATCGGGCTCCACGTACGCCACGTCCGGCCGCCCGCGCAGGGCCGCCAGCTGCGCGGGGTTCAGCTCCGCCGCGAACCCCTGCAGCACCCCGCCGTAGAGGTGCGACGCCCGCGCGCCGACCGCCGCCGCGACGTTCGCCGCGCGTCCGCGTGCGATGCCCGGCGCCTCGCCGCCGCTCTCCTTCAGGACGACGATGTAGCCGGAGGGTGTTCCCCGGGCGCCGAGCGCCTCCCGGGCGGGACCGGCGGAAGCGGTCGGCTCCACCGCGTCGGCGCAGGCGGCCAGCGCGAGCAGGGTCAGGAAGAGGAGTGGACGGGGCATCGGGGCACCTTCCGTGAGTGGGAGGGAGGGACCGGGCCGGGGGAACGGGATTGGCCCGATGACCGGCGGAGCCGCCGGGACCCGCAGGATAGCGACCCTACCCTGGCCGATCAAGGGTTTTCTGTGGCACCTTACGTATCGTCACAATCTCTGCTACACCCTCGCACACGCAAAGCGGCATCCCGTTGAATCGAAAGGCCGGATACCGCGATTCTGCGCTCGGATGGCGCCCGCGGATTCGGCGGCGGCATCCCACGATGCCGGTTCCGGTGTCCCGTGATACCCATTCCCATTGCCTCACATGGAGGGCACGGAGAACACGGAGCCTGGCTCCTCTGTGTCCTCCGTGCCCTCCGTGTGAGACCCTTCTTTTGCAATTTAGGGATCAGTGGCCCGGCAGCACGCCAAAGGTGACGGACGACGGCATGTCATTGGATCGGTAGACGCGCTGCGTCGCCTTGACGAAGTCCGCCTCCGTGGCGCGGAAGGGATCGACGAACGTCTGCGGGTTGCGGTCGACGAGCGGGAACCAGGAGCTCTGCACCTGGACCATGATGCGGTGGCCGCGGCGGAAGGTGTGGTTCACGTCGGGCATGGTCCAGGCGACGCGCGCGGGCTGGCCGGGGACGAACGGCGCCGGCCGCTCGCGGCTGTCGCGGAAGCGCCCGCGGAACGGCTCGCCGCGGATGAGCTGCTGGTATCCGCCCATCCGCACGTTCGTTGGATTCGGATCAGGATCGGACGCGCTGTCGGGATGGACGTCGATCACCTTGACGATCCAGTCGCTGTCGGTGCCGCTGGTGGAAACGTGCAGCGCCACCTCGATCGGTCCCGCGACGGTGACGTCCTCCCGCAACGGCGGCGTCTGGTAGACGAGCACGTCCGGACGGGTGGCGGCGAAGCGCTGGTCGGCCGTCATGTACTCGTACGTCATTTCCGGCGCGATCCAGCCGATGTGCGGCACCGGGTGCGCGGGGTCGCTCACGTACTCGTCGAACGCGCCCGCGGCGGAGGGCGCGTCCCACGCCAGCGCGCCGCCCTCGCGCAGGTACAGCGTCCGCGGCTGCGCGGCGCGCGGCGGCCAGGCGTCGTAGCGGCGCCAGACGTTGGTCCCCGTCTCGAACGCGTACGCCTCCGCCAGCCGCGGATCCGCCGTCCCCTCCAGGTGATGGCGAAAGAAGGGGAGAAACACGCTGTCGCGAAAGAACGGCCCCGTCTCGCCGAAGCGGATGTCGCCCAGCTGGTCCGCCGGCCCCGATCCCCATCCGCCGTGCTCCCACGGGCCGACGACAAGGTGGTTGGCGATGCCGGGGTTCAGCCGCTCCGCCGCGTGGTAGAGGGCGAAGGGGCCATAGACGTCTTCCGCGTCGAACCATCCGCCCACGGTAAGCACCGCCGGCGGCAGGTTGCGCATGTGCGGGGCAAGCTCGCGGCGCTTCCAGTAGTCGTCGTACGTCTGGTGGACGGCGAGCGTGTCCCAGAAGGCGATGCTGTCGCCGAACCACTTCGCCTTGACGTTGCTCAGCGGCCCCAGATCGAGGAAGAAGCGGTATCCGTCCGGCGTGCCGATGTCCATCCCCGGTTTGCCCACGTTGGTCGGCGCCGGACGCGGCCGCCCGAAGCTGGAGAAGAAGTGAAAGGTGTGGGCCAGGAACAGCGCGCCGTTGTGCCGCCAGTCGTCCCCCGCCCACCAGTCCCCTACCGGCGCCTGCGGCGAGGTCACCTTGAGCGCCGGGTGCGCGTTGATGGCCCCCACCGCGCTGTAGAATCCCGGATACGACACGCCGTACATCCCCACCCGCCCGTTGTTGCCGGCGACGTTCTTCGTCAGCCACTCGATGGTGTCCCAGGTGTCGGTGCTCTCGTCCGTGTCGCGCGGGCCGCCGTGCGAGGTGCGCTGCGGCCGCGCGTCGTCGAAGGTGCCTTCCGACATCCACCGGCCGCGCACATCCTGCAGCACCATGATGTAGCCCAGCCGCTGGAACTCTGCCCAGGTGCCGCCCGCCGGGTTCACGCGCCCGCTGCCGTAGCGCCCCACGCTGTACGGCGTGCGCCGCAGGACGATGGGGTGCGGCTCCGACCGGTCGCGGGGGATGTAGAGGGCCGTGTACAGCCGCACCCCGTCGCGCATGGGGATGAGCGTATCCACCTTGGTGTAATGCTCCGCCACCCACACCGAATCCACCTCCTGCGCCGCGGTTGGCCGCGCGGAAAAGACAGGGACCATCAGGAGGATGAGGACGGCGAGCAGGCGTCTCATGGCGGATCGCGGGGAGGAGGGTGGCGGATGTTGATGCTGAAATTTCAGCACGAGGTGCAACATCGTTCGCGCGATGCGAGGTGTCAAGCATCGCGTTGAGCCGTCGGCTACCCTTGAGAGCAGTGGATGCCGATTGCGAACCTGACCTCGCTCCGTGTCGTCCGCCGACCGGGGATGTCGTGCAGCCGGCCGGAAGGGCGAATGAATTCGCGGCAACAACTACACGAAATCCGCCTTCGCGGATTGGCAGCCCCGGTGTTCAGGCCAGTGCAGAGCACGCCCAGGCTCCCCGATGGCGGTTGAAACCGCGGCTGGAACGTCACAAAGTCCGCCTGCGCGGACTCGGCGGCACCGGTGAATGCGGCGTCCCGGGCACCCGCGCGTCCGCAGCGGATGCGCGGCGGATCGCTCCGTCGCGTGTCGCGCCGCCCCGCAGCCGCGGCCACAATCCGCGAAGGCGGATTTCGTGATTTTCCAGCCGCGATTTCCATCGCCGAACACCACCGCCGGCCGCCATCCCCATCCCCATCCCCATCCCCCATCCCCCATCACACCATCACACCATCACACCATCACACCATCACACCATCACACCATCACACCATCACCCGTTCACCCGTTCACGCCTCCGCCAGCACGATCACCTTGTCCTCCGCCGCCAGCGCAAACCGCTCCCCCTTCCGCGGGTTCAGCTTTACGCCGTAGGAAGCGTCGTGGTCGAACGCCTGGGCGCACTGCCGGTAGCCGATGGCGATCTGGCCCTGCCGCCGCGCCGACTCCAGCACCGTGTAGAAGTCCACCTCGCGCCCGGTCTGCACGTAGTCGCTCGCGGGCTTCAGGTAGATCTCCGAGCCCTCGGGGCTGAACAGCTCGGTGAACACCGCCGCCAGCTCGCGGTTCTCCGACACCTGCGAAAGCAGCAGGCTGATCAGCTTGTCGCTCACGATGAAGTCGTCCGCGCGGGTGGCGTCGGCCAGCTCGCGGTTGCGGATGTCGAGCATCTCGCTGACGATGCTGAAGTCCTCGTTCAGCCGGTCGGCGATGTCGCGCAGGTGCAGCAGGGTGATGAGGGTGCGCGCGTCCGCCTGCTGCGGATCGACTCCGTTGCCGTTGGTGTGCGCGTCGCTCAGCACGATGATGTGGTCGTACGTCTCCACCTTCAGCCCGTCCAGCACCTCGCGGTCGCTGGTGTCGCCCGGGCGAAAGTAGACGGTCAGGTTGCGGAAGGTGCGCACCGGAAGCACGTGCGAGCTCTGCGGTGCCTCGGGGATGGACGGCCGGTCGGCCACCACCTGCACGATGGACCCGGCGCCCACGTAGTTGTCCAGCTCGCCCACGATGGTGCCCGCGCGGTCGTTCCACCCCAGGATCAGCGTGCGCTCCGGCGCCTGCTCGCGCGGCGTGCCCGTGCGGATGGCCTCCTCGTCCACCGGCGCCGCGGCCCCGCCGGAGAGGCGGATGGTGTCGTCGTCCGCGGAGATGGCGATCACCCGGTCCTCCGCGCCCAGCGCCGTCTCCATGGGCGGATTGAGCTGGATGCGCCCGTCCGCGAAGCGCAGGCCGATGACGGCGGAATCCGCGTAGGCGAACAGCGCGTCGCCGAACCTCTTTCCCGCCAGGGACGGCTCGTGCTTGAAGTAGATCTCGTCGCCGCCAAAGTCCAGCAGCTCGGTGTAGGCCACGGAGAGGCCGGACTGGCGGCACGTCTGCGCCGTGACCCGCGCGATCAGCTCGCCGGCCAGCACCAGCTGCACCTCGTCGCGCCCCACCATGCGCGCCACGTCGAAGTTCTTCTTCTCCCGCAGCGAGGCGACGATGTGGTAGCGGTGCCCCTCCGGCCGCGCCGGCGCGTTGGTGAGTGCCAGGATCACCTTGATCACGTGCGGATCGGGGTCGTCCACCTCCGGCGCCAGGATGATGACGGAGCGCGCCGCCTCGGGGTTCACGATCTCCAGCTCCGCCGGATCGATGGGCGAGCCGCTGCGGACCACGATGCGCGTGTTGCGGGGGTTGGGAATGCGTGACGCGATCTCGTCCTGCATTTCCACGGCGTCCATCTCCGCCAGCACGGCGATGCAGGGGCGGCGCTGGTTCTGGTTGGCCTCGATCAGCTCGCCCAGCACGGTAAAGATCTGCGGCGACCAGCCCAGGATCACGGTGTGGTTCTTTTCCGCGACGAACGAGCGGCCCTTGCGCAGCTCGTCCAGCTTGGCCTCGATCCCGGTTGTCAGGATGCCGATGAGGGTGCTGACGATGAAGATGCCGGCCAGGGTGATGAGGAGCATCACCATCAGAAAGGTCCAGCTTCCCTCGTCGCCGCCCATGGTGCCGGCGTCCAGCGTGCGCATGAGCCCCGCCCACGCCACCTGGATGAAGCCGCGGTGGTCCGGGTCCAGCCCCAGCGCCACCACCACGCCCGAGAGCACGGCGATCACGAGCACCGAGACCAGGAAGAGCCACGCGATGAGCGCGACGGGCCCGCGCGACATGGTGTTGTCGAACCAGTAGCGAAGCCGGTCGCGGCGGCTGATGGTGTGGTGCATGGGCGGTCCGCGGGAGGATGTGGAGGATCTGGAGACGCCAGGCGTGGGATTGCCCGGCGGGAGGGGGGTGCGCGGGCGGGGGTAATGTTAAGCGCTAGGGGGGCGGCGTCAACGAGGACGGGCCGGGGCTCTAGAAGCCGGGCTCGTACCGGACCCTGACGCGGCGTATGGACTCCTCGCCGCAAACGTGCATCCCCGCTGTGCCTGGCCTGCTGGCGAATACCCGGTGGATGGCTGCCCACTCCGTCACCCGCACGACGATCGACGTATCACCCTCCACCCAGGCGCGCGCGGTGGTACGGACGGTGCCCAGCTTCATCAGCGGCTCGCCGCCGATCCGGGCTACGTCCGCCGTCAGGTACGGGCTGAGGGCGGAGAGCGAAGAGTCCCGCGCGGCGAGCGAATCCGGAACCGCGGCAGCGACTTCGACGGTGTGACGTGGATTTCCTTCTCCGACATAAAGGATCCAGACGTAGATCCGGCTGGCATCCGTGGAGCGGAGGAAAGCGCAGCGCGTGGTGGGCACAGGAAAGCGCACGGTCACCCGGTGCGGTGCCACGACGACACGGCCCGGCTCCGGAGGCAGTCGGTCGACGCCCGGCGCGTTCGCGGCACACGCGCCTGCCATCCCCAGGCACAGGAACGCGGCGACAATCTGCCGGTGAACACGCGCCGGATCCGTCCTCACACAGCCCCGCCCACGTGCGCCCCGAACAGCCGCTCCAGCTCCGCCGCCGGATCTTCCGTCAGGCCGCTGTGGACGCGGCCGGTCTGCAGTACGTCGGAGCGGGGGGCGGTGAGCCAGTGGAAGCGCTCGGAGGTGGGGAGAAGGGCGACGGGGCCGGCGTCCGGCGCGCCCTCCGCCACGGCGCGCAGGTCGCGCAGATAGCGCGCGAGCAACTCCACGTCCACGCCGGGCGCGCGCGCCTGCAGCTCCGCGGGGTCCGTGAGCACGCGGATGCCGATGAACTGCGCGGTGCGCGCGTGCAGGATCACGCCCACGGGCACGGCGGTGCCCAGGTGCGGGTGCGGCACCACGCACAGCACGGCAAAGCTGTACGCGGTCCAGCGCGGGGCCGCTGTGGCGTCGCTCATCGGCGGCTGTGCAGGCGGCGGGGAGGCTCCGTGGCGGCCTTGGACTTCGCCGCGGTAGCCTCAGCGACGAAGGCGCGCGGGGACGCAATGCGCGTCAGCAGGTAGGCCAGGTACCGCTCGCGCGCGGCCTGCGGCGTCGCGAAGTCGGCCGCGACGTGGGGATCGGAGAGCAGCGCGTCGGGAAGGCGGGCGACGACATCCGCCAGCACGGACTCCGTCAGCAGCGCGGAAAGCTCCGCATCCGCCTCGTCGAGGTCGCTGCTCATCCGCAGCAGCACGTGGTCCTTGATGAGGGGAAACGGCGTGCGGGTGCGCGCCTCGTCCACCGCGGGCCAGTTGTGCTGCGCGTAGAGCGCCGCGCCGTGGTCGATGAGCCACGGCCGCCGCTCCCACACCATCAGGTTGGGGTTGCGCGCGGTGCGGTCCGGGTTGGTGGTGAACGCGTCCAGCCAGACGATGCGCGCGGCCAGCTCCGGCGTAACCAGGTCGCTCGCGGACGCCGCCTGGAAGTTGAAGGCGCCGTCCAGGTAGCGCAGTCCCACGTTGATCCCCACGCTGGCGCGCAGCAGGTCCTGGATCTCCGGGTCCGGCTCCGTCTGCCCGAAGTCCGGCAGCAGCTCGATGAGCGCCAGCTCCGGCACCGGCAGCCCCGCCGCCTCGCCGATCATCCCCACGATCAGCTCGGCGATCAGCGCCTTGGCGCCCTGCCCCGCCCCGCGGAACTTGGCCACGAACAATCCGCCCCCGTGCGTCTCTACCACGGCGGGAAGGGTGCCCCCTTCGCGCAGCGGCTGCACGTAGCGCGTGGCAATGTAGACTGGCAGCTGCGGCATTCGCGGGGCGTGCGGGTTGGGACGATGCAGGGCGGCGGGAAAGTACGAGGGGAGTGCGAAAGTGCGAAAGTGCGAAAGTGCGAAAGTGCGAAAGTGCGAAAGTGCGAAAGTGCGGGAGTGCGGGAGTGCGGGAGTGTTTGAGGGCGACACCGTCACACCCTCACACCCTCACACCCTCACACCCTCACA
>DASTVC010000494.1:0-8845 GCA_035759295.1 Longimicrobium sp.
GGACGCTTCGCGCGAGACGGAGTTCGCGCTGCGCGGCGCGGACTACGGCTTTCAGGGCGGCGCGGACGAGGCGCACTGAAGCCTTTCGGGGCGGGTTTCCGTACGTGGGTGTGAGCCTTCCCTCTCCCGGCACGGTTTGCCGGGAGAGGGGACCGGGGATGGGGGGAACCTTGCGCGCGCCCATGCGTACGAAGCAGAGCCCGCCTTGGCCGTGGGTGAATGAAGGTGCGCAACGAGACCGTTGACGCCCGTGCGCCCGCGACGTACCTTGTGCCCCCTTGTTCCGCCCCCGGCGGCGGTCACGATCAAACTTACTGGCTCGTTTTACAGCGATGACGTTCGCCCTGCACCAAGGCACCGTTCAGCGGCCCGGAAGCATCCGGGTGCGGCTTTGCGTGCCCGTGTGGGGGGCATGCGGCGAGAGGGGCGGCACAGGCCGCGCGTAGCACCCCGTGCACGCGCAGCAGCCGCCGCCCGACGCCTTAAGAGCGCCGGGCGGCTTTGTTTCCCCCCGGCAGAGCTTTTGCAGAAACGCGACCATTCGCGCCCCTGACGCGGGCGCCCAGGATGACGGTGATGAGCACGAAAGACAGGGACATGGCGACCACGACGCGAAAGGGACCTCGCAAGCGCAAGCGGACGGCGCCCAGCCTGGATTCGGGCTTCGCCGTGGCGGCGGAAGACCAGTCCAGCCTGGACCAGTACCTCAAGGAGGTCAGCACGCACTCGCTGCTGACCGCCGCGCAGGAGATCGAGCTGGGCAAGCGCGCGCAGGCGGGTGACGAGGTGGCCGTGGCCGAGCTGGTGCGGGCCAACCTGCGCTTCGTGATCTCCGTCGCCAAGAAGTACCAGAACCGCGGCGTCTCCCTGGCCGACCTCATCCAGGAAGGCAACGTGGGTCTGGTGACGGCCGCCCGTAAGTTCGATCCGGACCAGGGAGTGAAGTTCATCTCCTACGCCGTCTGGTGGATCCGGCAGGCCATTCTGAGCGCCCTGGCCAACCAGGGCCGCAGCGTGCGCGTGCCGCTGAACCGGGCCAGCGACCTGGCCAAGATCTTTCGCGAGCGCGAGCGGCTCAAGCAGGAGCTTCGCCGCGACCCGTCGCCGCAGGAGCTGAGCGAGGCCACCGGCCTTTCGGTGGACATCGTGGAGAGCCTGCAGACGCTGAACGCCGCGGAAATCCGGCTCGACGCGCCCATCGGCGACAGCGACGACAGCCAGCTGATGGACCGCTTCGTGGCCGACAGCGCCATCGAGACGGAAGAGGAGGTGGAGGAGCGGCTGCTGTCCGAGCGCATCGACAAGGCGCTGGGCACGCTGCAGCCGCGCGACGCCAAGGTCCTCAAGCTGTACTTCGGCCTGGAAGGCGGCCGCGAGCACACGCTGGAGGAGATCGGCGACATCCTGGGCGTAACGCGCGAGCGCATTCGCCAGCTTCGCGACCGCGCGCTCAAGCGGCTGCGCGAAGGCGAGATGGGCGATGCGCTGGCCTCCTTCGCGGCCTGATGCACGCTCGGCCCGGCAGTCCCGTACGACGGCACCTCTCCATCCGGAGGGGTGCCGTCGCGTTTTCCGGCATCATCCCCCCTTTTTTTGATCCGGCGAATCCATGCTGAGCGGTACCGTTCTACAGGGTCTGGGCGGCGTGTACGAGGTGCAGACGCCCCAGGGCGTGGTGGAAGCCGTCCTGCGCGGCCGCATCAAGCGCGACGAGCGGACCGGGGCGAAAGTCGTGGTCGGCGACCGCGTGGACGTGGACGAAGAGCGGGCGGGTGAGGAGACGGTGTGGGCCATCGTGAAGGTCCACGACCGCACGACGGTGCTGGCCCGCCGCGCGCCGGGAAAGGCGCCGCGCCCCAAGGCCATCGTCGCGAACGTGGACCAGGTGCTGATCGTCTTCGCGGCGGCGCATCCCGATCCCCATCTCCGGATGCTGGACCGCTTCCTCGTCATCGCGGCGGACAGCGACATCGCGCCGCTCATCATCGTCAACAAGACAGACCGGTCGGGGATGGAGGCCGCCCGCGCCACCTTCCGCCCGTACGAGCGCGCCGGGTACCCCATCCTCTACACCTCCGCCAAGCAGAACCTGGGGGTGGATGCGGTGCGCGAGGCGCTCTGCGGCCGGCTTTCGGCGCTGATGGGGCCGTCGGGGGTCGGCAAGAGCAGCCTGCTGAACGAGGTGCAGCCGGGGCTGGGGCTGCGCGTGGCGGCGATCAGCGAGGCGGTGAACAAGGGGCGCCACACCACGGTCACGGCGCAGCTCATTCCGCTGGAGTGCGGGGGGTGGGTGGCGGATACGCCCGGGCTGCGCGAGCTGGGGCTGTGGCAGGTGGAGCCCGACCAGCTGCAGTTCTACTTCCCGGAGTTCGAGCCGCTGCTGGGTGGCTGCCGCTACCCCACCTGCACGCACACCCACGAGCCCGGCTGCGCCGTCCACACCGCCGCCTCCGCGGGAGAGATCGACTTCGGCCGCTACGACAGCTACCGCCGCATGTTCCTGGGCGAGGACGAGGAGTAGCCGATTTCTTCCCGCATCCGAAATTCCGGCAAACGGCGTGGGGTACAGAGGGACAGAGGTAGACAGAGGAACAGAGGAAACGAAGCGGCCCCGATGCATGAAGCACCGGGGCCGCCGTCGTCTCTCTCGAAGGCTACTGCGTGCGGCGACCGGTGATGTCGCCGCCGTCGCCGTTCAGCTCCCAGTGGCCGGTAAAGGTGTCGCCGGTAAAGGTGAGGGTGATGGTTACCGGCCCGTCCGGCGTATCACCGGTCACCACCATCTCCTGGCCCGTCACCCGGACGCCCGTGATGGGGATGTCGGGGGTGACGCTGGTGCGGATGAATCCACCGTACGCTCCCGCCTGCCCCGTCACCTCCAGGCCTCCCGTCACGGGATTTCCATCCACCGCGGTCTGGAAGTCGAACATTCCTACGGGATTCAGCGGGGCGGGCCCGCGCGGGGCCGTGGCGCAGGCGGCGAGGAACAGCACGAGCGCGGCGGCGAGCATTCGCTTCATGGGAGGGCTCCGGCGTGGACGGAATGGTGAGGCGCGACGGCCGGCGGACCGGCGTCCGTGCGCGGTGTGAAAGTCGGCGTTTCATCCCCGCCGCGCAATCATCTCGCGAGCGCCGCCACCCGCCGCCGGCCGCGTCTCCGTGTCTCCGCCCCCGCCGCGGTATCCTGCCATTCCCGCACGAAGCGGCCGAGCGCGTCGTCCAGCGGCGGAAGGGGCCAGCCGCGCTCGCTGGCCAGCGCCGTATACAGCGGGCGCGGCGCGGGAAAGCCGAATTGGCGCGTGGGCCGCGGCTGCAGCGTCCGCGCATCCACCCCCGCCAACTCCGCCGTCCGCCGCGCCAGCTCCGCCCAGGTGATGGCGCCCGGCGTGGCCAGGTGCCAGATGCCGCGCTCCCCGTCGATCAACAGGTCCAGGCACGCGTTCGCCAGGTCCGGCACGTACGTGGGCGATACCGTCGCGTCATCCGCGGCAATGAAGGGGCGGCCGGCCGCCATCTCCCGTCGCGCGACCGTCACGAAGTTGTGCGCGTCCCACGGGCCGAAGAACGCGCTCGTCCGCACCACGAGCGCGGCGGAATGCGCATCCATCACCCGTGCCTCCGCTTCCGCTTTGCTGCGCCCGTAGGTGTTGAGCGGCGCGACGGGATCGCTCTCCACGTAGGGCGCGCCCTTCCGTCCATCGAACACCAGGTCCGAGGAGAAGGTGACCAGCGGCAGACCGCGTGCGGCACACTCCATCGCCAGCACCGCGGCGCCGTCCGCGTTCTCGCGCAGGCAGCGGTCCGGCTCCGCCTCCGCCTCGTCCACGCGCACGTAGCCGGCGGTGTTCACCACGGCCCAGGGGCGGATTCCGTCCAGCATCGCGGCAACTGACCGAGGGTCAGCAATGTCCATCTCCTCGCGCGAAAGGAGGCGGTGCGCGATCCCGCGGGCGGCGCAGACACGGGCGAAGGCGCGGCCCAGCGTGCCCGTAGCGCCGGTGATGAGCAGCACGCGCGGGTCGCGCACGGGATCGCGGGGGGGCACCGTGCGGCCGCAGGGCGGGTAGTGCAGCCGCTCGGGCCGGTGCCACCAGCCGGGCGTGTCCAGCACCGGGTGCGGCTCGCCGACCCCGGTCGCCAGCCGCCGCGCCATCGCCGCCAGCGCGGTGGGCCGCGGCGCCGGCGCACGCAGGTCGAAGGCGCCGGCCTCGTAGCGCCCCGTCTGGCGGGTGAGCAGCGAGTCCCAATCGAACGAGCCCAGCAGCGCCCATACGGTCACCGCCCGCACGTCCACGCCGCGCGCGGCCAGCCCATCCGCCGCGTCCCACACCTCCGCCAGCCAGCGCAGCTGTTCCTCGCGGGTGCAGCCCAGGTGCACCTCCGTCACCGCCAGCGGCAGCCCGTAGCGGCGCCACGCTTCCTCCAGCAGCGCGCGCGGGCCCGCCACACCGCCGCGCAGCACGCGCACCGCCTCCACGTCCGCGTAGCGCTGGAAAGCGTTTCCTCCCCGCTGGTGCGGCGGGTAGCGGCGCACGCGCGTGTCCAGGAACCGCTCGCTGGTGAGGTAGTGGTTGATGCCGACGACGTCCGGCGGGGTGGGATTCTCCCGGAAGAACGCCAGCTCGCGCTCGTCCGCCCCCCAGCTCAGGAGGTCCGGCCAGAGCGGATGATCCGCATCCACCCGCCCGCAGAGCAGGTCCCACGTGAGCCAGCGGCGCTCGTTCTCGAAGCGCGCCTGGTAGGCCAGGCTGCGCGTGGCGTGCGTCTTTCCCAGGTCCTCCGTCTGCACCAGCCGCGCGTCGGGGTTCACCTCGCGGATGGCCCGCATCGACAGGACGACGGCGCGGAGCTGTTCGAGGAGCAGGCGGATGAACGTCGCCTCGTCGCGGCCGTGCGGGTGCCACAGGCCGTAGAGCCCGGTGAAGCGCGCGGTGGTCAGCGGCTCGTTGACCGGCGTGTAGTCGCGCACGTGCGGGTAGCGACGCGCGAAGGCACCGGCGAATGCCGCCAGCCCTTCGGCAAAGCGGCCGCTCCCCAGCGGGGCGGAGGGGGGACCGCTGCCGTGGTGCACGAGGCCGGCGACCGGCGCCATCCCCAGCGCGCCCAGCCGCTCCATCCGCGCGTCCGCCCAGCTCCAGTCCGCCCGCTCCGGCCCGTCCGGCGCGATGCGCTCCCAGAGGAACGGGTACCGGATCGTCCGGATCCCCAGCGCCGCGAAGCGGTCCAGGTCGTCGATGCGCTCCGCGTGGCCACTACGCTCAAGCTGGTCGAACCAGCGGTCGCCGACGCGGTTGCGGGTGCACTCCACGCCGGCCCACAGCTCAGGTCGCCGCAAGCTCCGTAGCCGGAACCCTGCTTCGCCCATTGGATACCGCCTTGAGGCCGATGATCTTGCGGTACGTCGAAAGCGCCTGCGCCACCACCTGGTCCATGTTGTAGTACTTGTACGTCGCCAGCCGCCCCACGAACCAGACCCCCTCCGTTTCCTCCACCAGGGCCTTGTACTTCCGATACAGCTCCGCGTTCTCGGGCCGCGGCACCGGGTAGTACGGATCGCCGTCGTCGCAGGGGTACTCGTAGACCACGCTGGTCCTGGGGTGCTCCTGGCCGGTGAGGTACTTGAACTCGGTGACGCGCGTGTACGGGTGCTCGTTGGGGTAGTTCACCACCGGCGCCGGCTGAAACACCTCGCGCCCCACCGTCTCGTGGCGAAACTGCAGCGAGCGGTAGGGAAGCTTGCCGTAGCAGAAGTTGAAGTACTCGTCCACCGGCCCCGTGAACACCACCTCGCGGTAGGGGATGAGCCCCTCCACCTCGCGGTAGTCGGTGTTCAGCATCACCTTGATGTTGGGGTGCGCCAGCAGGTTGCCGAACATGCGCGTGTAGCCGTGCAGCGGCATGGCCTGGTACGTGTCGGTAAAGTACCGGTCGTCACGGCTGGTGCGCGCCGGCACCCGCGCGGCCACCGCGGCATCCAGCTCCGACGCGTCCATCCCCCACTGCTTGCGCGTGTAGTTGCGAAAGAACTTGTCGTACAGGTCGCGCCCCACGCGGCCCACCACGGCATCCTCGGACGTGCGCACCACCTCTTTCGGCTCCGCCACGGAGCGGAAGAAGTCGTCCACCTGCAGCGAGGTGAGCGAAAGCCCGTAGAGCTGGTTGATGGTGTCGAGGTTGATGGGGATGGGCAGCAGCATCCCGTCCACGCTGGCGCGCACCCGGTGCTCGTACGGGCGCCACGCGGTAAAGCGGCCCAGGTAGTCCCACACCTCGCGCGAGTTGGTGTGAAAGATGTGCGGGCCGTAGCGATGGACCAGGATGCCGTCGTCGTTGTACTCGTCGTACGCATTGCCGCCGATGTGCGGCCGCTTGTCGACCACGAGCACCTTCTTTCCCGCGTCCGCCGCCAGGCGCTCCGCCAGCACGCTGCCGGCGAACCCGGCCCCTACGATCAGGTAGTCGAACATCTCAGTCTCCCGCCGCCGCGGCCATGCCGTCGCGCTCCGCCACGCGTTGCGTGCGCATGCCGCTCTCCGCCGGCGGCGCCAGCCGTCCGTCCGCCGCGCGGTCGATCAGCGCCACCATCTGCGCCCAGGTGCTCTCCCACGAGCTGCGCGCCAGCCGCGCATCCACCCGCCGCAGCCATTCGTCGCGCCCCTCGTCCGCCAGCGCCTCCCGCACCGCATCCACCCACTCGTCGGGGGTGGAGGCGATGCGCACCAGCCCGTCGCCCCAGGCGCGCACCACGTCGCGGATGGGTGACGAGATGGTACGCTTGCCCGCTGCCAGGTACTCCGGTGTCTTGGTGGGGCTGATGAAGCGCGTCGATTCGTTCTGCGCAAAGAAGAGCGCCGCCACGTCCCACCCCGCGATGTAGGCGGGAAGGTCGGCGTAGGATTTGGGCCCCAGGTAATGCAGATTGTCACCGTGGGGCAGGTCTGCCGGATCCACCTTGCACACGGGGCCGATCAGCACGACGTGCCACTCCGACCGCGCCGCCGCCAGCGCCCGCACCAGCTCCGCGTCGAACCGCTCGTCCAGCACGCCGAAGAAGCCGATGCGGGGGTGCGGGATGCCGGCCTGGTCTGCCGGATCTTCCCGCGGCGCGCGCGCGGCGGCGAAGTGCTCCGCGTCGATGCTGCTGGGGAACAGGTGCACGGACGCGTGCCGATCCCGCCGCGCCTCGTACAGGCTGGCCCCGCCGGTGAACACCAGGTCCGCGCGCCGCATGAGTTCCGCCTCGCGCGCCAGCAGCTCCGGCGGGGCGAAGCGAAAGGCGGAAAGCTCGTCCATGCAGTCGTACACGGTCGCCAGCGGGTCCAGGTGGCCGGCCCACCCTAGCGCCATCGGCGTGTAGAACCACGCGACGAACTGGCCGATTTCCGTATCCTCCATCCACCCGTCCAGCAGCCGCCGCAACGCGGGCTCGGCCTCCGCGGCGTCAAGCGAGGGCAGGTGCGGCACGATCACCGTCACCCCGTCGTCGCCGTGGGTGACCTGCAGCCACGGGCCGGCGTCGTGGTGCACGGGCTCTTCCCAGTAGAACACACGCCGCTCGCGCGCGAACCGGCTCATCAGGTGCTGCGGGCGCTGGTAGACGAAGTTCCAGCGCAGGTGCGAAAAGCACAGAAGGTCGGGCTTGCGCGCACGGTCGTAGCCGCTGGCGCCAACGGATGACTGAGACATCAGGGAAAACCAGTCAGGAAGGATGTTAAAGCAGGGTACACCGCAAGAATTGGCCTTCAGCGTGCGCCCACGGGCAAACACCACCCGGGCAAGGTACGTGCCCCTTCGTAAACACGAATCCTCTGTTTTCGCGGGTTCTCGCCGCGCGAGTGCACGGAGTGTACATCCGCTGGCGCAAACCGATCCCCATCCGTGCCCGGAAGACCAGTCGCCGCCTCAAACTCGGTGCGAACTTTCACTCCGGCATCGGATTCCCCTCCCTCCGGCCCCGCAGGGCCGCGCCAGAAGTTCCGGTATTTCCGTTGCATGAAAATCCGACCGTGGATGTCCCGGAAGATGGAACCTCCGGGGAGTACGGCCCGGTAGTACCGTGCAGACCCACACCCGGTTTGCGGAGGAGATGCAGATGATCAAGCCAAACGTGAGAGCGTCGTTCGGCCGGCGCGAGGCGGAGATGCTGCTGGCGCTGGTGGGGCCCGGGGGCGAGGAGCGGCTGCGCGAGCAGGGGCTGGACGCCCTGCTGGACGACACCGCCGTGCTGCGGGCGCTGGTGCGCGGCGAGGGGATCAGCATGGCCCCGGCGCCGCTGGTGTTCTACGTGATGGTGCGCCACGCGCTCATGCAGCACGAGATCCACGACCGGCAGCTGGCCGACTACACGGCCGCCGTGCTGCTGGACTTTGCCGTCGCCGGCAAGGCGCACCGCGTGGACGGCGGCCAGGGCGAGCCGTTCTTCTACCTGGCCGACATCCTGGCCGCCCTGGAGCGCGCCCGCGGCGAGCGAGAATTCCTGCTGCGGCTGCACCTGGGCAACTTTGCGCTCTGGCTGGGCGGCGTGTTTCCCGAGTACATCACGCACCGCGTGCAGCGCCGCGGCGCCCCGCCGCTCTCGTACTACGACGCGCTGGGCGCGGCGGGGTTCCGCATGGCGGCCGGGAGCGACCTGGCCATGCGCCACGGCCTGGGCGACGTGCTGCTGCGCGCCGCGGACCGCTTTCAGGACGTGCGCGGCGCGCTCAACTCGCTCTCCGACACCCTCTTCTTCCCCCAATCCAAGGACGCCATCGAGCGCCTGCTGCGCCAGGTGAGCGACGACTTCCGCCGGCATTTCGAGTAGGGGCGGGTAGGGAGAATTCGATCTCGCTCCGGAGGGATCGGA
>DASTVC010000495.1:0-9513 GCA_035759295.1 Longimicrobium sp.
CTGGCGTACGCCAGCGCGTGGCTGCGGCTGTACTATCCCGCGGAGTACCTGTGCGCCATCCTGAACGCGCAGCCCATGGGCTTTTACCCCGTGTCCACGCTCATCCACGACGCGCGGCTGCACGGGGTGGAGGTGCGGCCGGGGGACCTGGCGGAGAGCGCGTGGGATTGCACGTTAGAAGAAAGTGCGAAAGTGCGGGAGTGCGAAAGTGCGAAAGTAACTGCGGATGAGGGCAAAGATCGGGAGGATTCGTCAGAATCCCCTCACTCTCGCACTCTCGCACGTTCGCACTCTCGCACTTCTCCCCCCGCCGTCCGCGTGGGCCTGCGGTACGTCCGCGGCCTGGGCACGGTAACCGGGCGGCGGTTCAGGAAAGAGCTGGAGCGGGGGGCCTTCACCTCCGTGGCCGACGTGGTGGAGCGGTTCGATTCGGAGCACGGGCTGCGCGCGCTGGCGGCAGCGGGGGCATTCCGCTCGTGGATCCCGGGCGGGCCGCGGCAGGCGCTGTGGACGGTGCTGGGAGAGCTGCGCGCGCGCCGCAGCGGACCGCTGGCGCCGGTCACGCCGTCCGCCACGCAGCTGCCGGAGCTGGCGCCGGCGGAGCGCACGCTGATGGCGCACCACGTTACCGGCTTCGACATCGACGGCCACCCCATGCGGCACCTGCGCGACTACCTGCGCGGGCTGGGCATCGCCGAGCTGGACTCCCTGCGCGGCGACAACCGCCGCCACGGCGAGCGCGTGACCGCCGCCGGCCTGGTGATCGTGCGCCAGCGGCCGGGGACGGCCAAGGGCTTCGTGTTCGTGGGACTGGAAGACGAGACGGGCCGCCTGGACGTGATCATCACCCCCCAGCTCTACGAGAAGGAGCGCGAGATCATCAACCGCAACGGCATCCTGGCGGTGCGGGGAAGGCTGGGAAAGGAAGACGGCGTGGTGAACCTGAAGGCCGAGACCTTCTTCCCCCTGCGCCTGGACGAAGCCAGCGCCGTCGTCCGCTCACACGACTACCACTGAGGCGGGCGGAAGACGGCGATCAGGTGGCGGCTGTGCGCTGTTTGCTTGTCGCGGGCGTATCGATCATCCGATCCGCGTACTGCTTGTCCAGCTCGGTATAGTACGCGATCACCTTCTCGGGATCGTTGTCGAACTGCGCCCAGATCGCACGCCGGATCTGGCGCACCTCCTCGATCACGTCATCCGCTTCAGTTCGTTCCACAGCCATCTTCGCCTCCAGCACATCCGCATTCCTCCCCACACTCGAGGAGGTGAGGATTACGACGTACCCGGGCAAGCGCTCGTCTCACGCGACGGACGTACTCCGGCGGAGGCGGGGGTGCCTCTACCCAGCCCTCGCGCAGAAGCTGTTCGTGACCTTCGCGAAGGTAAGCGAGGTACTTCTTGGGATCGTGGTCGAACTCGGCGTCGATGGCGAGGCGAAGTTCGTGTAACTCATCGAGAACCTCATCTACCGCGCTAAGAGACTCGCTCATCTTCTCCTCCTTAGCAGATCCTGCGGCGTCACGAGTTCCGGAACGTGCAAACCCAGGGCCGAGTTGATCCGCCGGATGTGAGCCACCTTGTTGGGATTCGCCAGGTGCCGGCAGTTCCACGTAGCAATGAAATCACAGCCGTAGTAGGAAGCAAGTGCCAGATGAGCCGCATCCGCCGTACTGGGCTTTCGCGGCATCAACCGATGTTGAAGATATACCTCGACGATCTCATCGATCTCCGGCGTGGAAGCGAGGAGTGGAATCCCGTCCAGCAGCTCCAGGCGCATTCGCACCCGGCTTCCGGTGCCCCCGGCAAGCTCCTGACGAACCACAAAACTCGTAAGTAGCTCGTACTGCTCAGCCGCATCGGACCACCACTCGCGCGTCAAATCACGCCAGGCGACGAGGTCTGGCTGGGTACGTGTTTCATAGTAAAAGCTCGGGATTGTCGTTTCGATGTAGACGCGCGGCTTGTTCATGGCCATCAGGCGTCGTCGTCCGTCGCTTCGATACGTGTCTCCGCCGCCGGGGTGAGGCAGGGGAGGGAGGCGAGGAGGGTGGGGAGGTCTTCCAGGCGGACCACCTGGAGGACGGGGCCCAGCTCGGCGACGGGCTTTCCTTCACGCAGCAGGGTGAAGCGCTCGCCGCGCGTAACGATCAGGTTGATGTACTCGGCGAAGTGCTGGGCAACGTCGATCATGCTGATGGGCGTCATGGTGAAATCCGCGAACGATTTGATCTGAACGGGCGGCAGAGGTGAACGAAGGGTACAACACCTTCGCGGCGGGATGGAAGTACCCGTGCGAACACGGCCACCTGTGGCACAACGCGTTTTCTAGGTGGCAGAAGGGGTTTCGCGCAAAACCGGCCGCGGGAACGATCCTTTTGCGCACGGTGGGGTACAGGGGCACATCGAAACGGACGGCGGGCCTCCCGCAAAGGGGCCGCCGTCTTCCTTTTGCCGCGAACCACGAGATTCGAACGCGGCCCGCCAGTATCCCCAGACGCATGTCCTTCGAACCGCTCGGGCTGTCGCCCGCCCTGCTCCGCGCCGTCACGGAGCTCGGATACACCCGCCCCACGCCGATCCAGGAACAGTCCATCCCCGCCGCGCTCACGGGCGCGGACGTGCTGGCCTGCGCCATGACCGGCAGCGGCAAGACGGCCGCGTTCGCGCTCCCCATCATCCAGCGCCTGGCGGACAAGCCGCGCGGCACCACGCGGGCGCTGGTGATCAGCCCCACCCGCGAGCTGGCGGCGCAGATCCAGGAGCAGTTCGTGGCGCTGGGCAGGCATACGGGCGTGCGCAGCGCCTCGGTGTTCGGCGGGGTGGGGATGAAGCCGCAGGAAGAAGCCTTCCGCCGCGGCGTCGACGTGATCATCGCCACGCCGGGGCGGCTGCTGGACCACCTGCAGTACCCCTACGCGAACCTGAGCAACGTCGAGGTGCTGGTGCTGGACGAGGCGGACCGCATGCTGGACATGGGGTTCCTGCCCGACATCCGCCGCGTGCTTAAGCACGTGCCCACGGAGCGGCAGACGCTGTTCTTCAGCGCCACCATGCCGGCGCCCATCGCGGTGCTGGCGAACGACATGCTGCAGAAGCCGGTGACGGTGGACCTGCAGCGCCGCGCCAAGCCCGCGACCGGCGTGGCCCAGGCGCTGTACCCCGTCTCGGAAGAGCTCAAGGCGCACCTGTTCCTGGAGCTCATCAAGCGCGGCGAGGTGGGCAGCGTGATCGTCTTCTGCCGCACCAAGCACCGCTCCAACCGCCTGGCCGACTTCCTGGACAAGAACGGGGTGCCCAACGCCCGCATCCACGGAAACCGCAGCCAGACGGCGCGTACGGACGCGCTGGCGGGGTTCAAGGAGGGGCGCTACCGGGTGCTGGTGGCCACCGACATCGTGGCCCGCGGCATCGACGTGGAGGCGCTGGAGCACGTGGTGAACTTCGACGTGCCGCACGTGCCGGAGGACTACATTCACCGCGTGGGCCGCACCGCGCGCGCCGAGGCCACGGGCGACGCGTTCACCTTCGTCTCGCCGGACGAGGAGCGCGACCTGGCGGCGATCGAGCGCGCCATCGGCAAAAAGCTGCCGCGGATGACGGTGGAGGGCTTCGACTACCGGGCCAGGCCGCAGGAGCGCTTCGAGGTGCCCATCGCCGAGCGCATCGCGGAGATCCGCAAGCGCAAGGCGGAGGAGCGCGCCCGCGCCAAGGAAAAGCTGGAGCGCAAGAACCAGCGGGCCGCGGAGGAGGAAGCGCGCCTTCGCGAGCGGTCGCACCGCTCGTCGCGGGTGGACCACCTGCACCGCGAAAAGGACGAGCGCCGCGTGCGCACCGACGCGGACCGCCCCGCCGCCCGCCCGCAGCCGCGCGCCGAGGGCTCGCAGCAGGGGCAGCAGCGCGAGATGGCCGGCGTGGGCGCCAACCGCAGCCGTCGCCGTCGCGGCGGACGCGGCCGTGGCCCCGGCGGCGGTGCCGGCGGAAGCGCGCCGCGCAGCGCCTGAGTTCAGGCGTTCGGCGGGTCGATGAGGGACGCGGGGGATGATGATCATCCCCCGCGTCCTTTTTGTTTTGATCGCGAAAACCGAACGTTGACTTTTCCTGTGATTCCCGCCGCGCGGGCGCTGCGAGACGAAAGCGGTCGCACCCCGTAATCTGTCATTTCGAAGGAGGCGCCGCGCCCAACCGTCCCCCACCTCGTGCTTTGGCGCCGACTGAGGAATCTACTCTCTGCCTCCTCGTACCTGTTCGGCGAGCCGTCATCCTTCGGAAGTGCCCTATCCGGAGTGCCCACACCCAATCAGAAGCGGGACAATCGCCCACGCGTGACCGAAAGCGTTCATCCGCGGGTGAGGGGTGCGACGAACGGTCACGAGCCTCCGACGCTAGATTTCTCAGTCGGCGCCAAAGCGTGGTGTGGCAGATGGATTGGTGCGGCGCCTCCTTCGAAATGACAGGCTACGGTGAATGGGCTTTTGATATCACGTGGCCGACGAGGCCGCGGATGACTACATAAGTCGCACGGTTTCGGCGTGGGGCGTCCCCATTCGACAATTTCCCATCCAGTCGAATCTCATCTCGCATCTGCCGATCCTCCCGTTGCGCTCTGCACGGGCGCCGCGCCAGCTTGCATGGGCCCGCGGGCATCTGTGACGAATCACCTTCTACTCGGCCTACGCATGGCTTCCGGAGAGCGGACGGGGCAGGACGCCGTAGAGCGCGCGCTCGACGCCGCACGGACGGAGCTGGGCATCCGCTGCGGCTTTCCGCCGGAAGTGGAAGCGGAGGCGGAGCAGGCATCGAAGCGCGTCGCGACCGCTGATGCGACGCGGCAGGATCGGCGCGACCTGCCGCTGGTGACCATCGACCCGCCGGGGAGCCGCGACCTGGACCAGGCTCTGTACATCCAGGCGAAGCCGGACGGCGGCTTTACGCTGTTCTACGCCATCGCGGACGTGGGCTTTTTCGTGGATCGCGGGGGGGCGCTGGAGGCGGAGGCGTGGCTGCGCGGGCTGACCGTCTACGGGCCGGACCGCAAGGAGCCGCTGTATCCGCCCGTGCTCAGCCAGGGCGCCGGTAGCCTGCTTCCCGACGAGGATCGTCCCGCCGTGCTCTTCGAGTTTGGCATCGACGCGGCGGGGGAGCTGCGGTCCACCTCCGTGCGCCGCGCGCTGGTGCGCAGCCGCGCGCAGCTCACCTACGCGCAGGTGGTGGAGCACGTCTGCGGCGGCGAGCGGCTGTTTGCGGGGAAGAAGTGGGCGGAGGGGTTGATGGCGATGCGCCGCTTCGGCGAGCTGCGGGAGAAGATCGAGGCGGCGCGCGGCGGCGTGTCCATCCCCCTGGTCGCGCAGCACGTGACGCAGCTGACGACGCGGCCGCTGGGCTACGCGCTGGAGTTCGAGGCGCCGCAGCCGTCGGAGGAGTGGAACGAGCAGGTGTCGCTGCTCACCGGGCACGCCGCCGCGCTGCTGATGCTGCAGGCGCGCGTGGGCCTCGTCCGCGTGATGGGCCCGCCCGATCCCGACGCGGTGGTCAGCTTTCGCCACGCGGCCGGCGTGCTGGGATTTCCCTGGCCCGAGTCGATGTCGTACGCGGAGTTCATCCGCGCCGTCGACATCACCCACCCGCGCGTGACGCCGTTGCTGTGGCAGGCCAAGCGGGTGAACCGCGGCGCGGACTACGTGGCGTTCGACGGCGAGCTTCCCGCCGACCCGCTGCACCACGCGCTGGCCATGCCCTACGCGCACACCACCGCGCCCCTGCGCCGCCTGTGCGACCGCTACGTGCTGGACCTGCTCGTCCAGCTTTCCGCCGGCCAGCGGCCGTCCGCGGCGGAGGTGGAGACGCTGCAGCGCCTGCCGAAGACCATGGACGACGCTGAGCGCCGGGAGAGCCGCTTCGAGCGCGCCGCCATCGACGTGGCCGAGGCGTGGGTGCTGCGCGAGCGCGTGGGCGAGCGCTTCGGCGCCACGGTGCTGGGGAAGCGCGACGGCGACGTGGAGGTGCAGATCGAAGACCCGCCCGTGCGCTCCATCGCGGAGACCGGCGGCCGCAAGCCCGCGCCGGGCGAGGCGGTGCAGGTAAAGCTGGACCGCGTTTCGGTGGATGAGGGACGTCTCTGGTTCACCCTCGCCTGACAGGCGCGCCCGCTCCTCATCAATCGCTCATCGTTCCGCCGGCAACCCGCGCGCGGATCGCGGAATCACACCCGTCCGTACGCGGCGCTCCTCATGCGCCGGGGCTCGCCACACCATCACTCCGGGTGACGGAAGATGATTCACATCAAACCCATGTTCGCCGTGCCGCTGCTGGCCGCGGCGCTGCTTTCGGTGGATGCGGCCGCGCAGGACCGCATCGTCCGCCTTCCAGAGCGCGACCGCGCGCTGGCCGGCACCCCCGCGCCCGTCTTTTCCATCGGCCGCGCCGACGGCGCCGCGCACGAGACGTTCGGCATCGTGGCCGGCGTGGCGTTCGACGCGAACGACAACCTGTACGTGCTGGACCGCCAGGCGTCGCACGTGCTGGTGTACGACCGCACGGGACGCTTCGTCCGGACCATCGGCAAGCAGGGGCAGGGGCCGGGCGAGCTGATGGCGCCGCTGCAGCTGACAGTCGGCGGCGACGGCACCGTCATCATCTCCGACCTGGGCCGGCGTGGCTACTCGCTCTTTCGCCCTGACGGCACCTTTCTGCGCAACGTGACCGTGGAGAACTGGATGCCCGGGCTGGCCGGCGGAATCGGCTGGCACCCGCGCGGCGGCGTGGTGGCCACGTACCGCCAGCCGCCGGGCCAGGGGTCGGGCACGCAGACGCAAAACGTCTTGCCGCTACTCTACCAGCCGCTGGCCGGCGGCGAGCCCACGCGGCTGTACAACATCCCCCAGACGCTGCGGGTGGACCAGCAGTCCACTGGACCGGGACAGGTAAACGTCCGCATCAGCCCGCCGCCCATGTTCAGCCCGGCGGTGCTGTTCGGGGTGATCCCCAACGGGCAGATGGCGCTCAGCTTTACCACCGGCTACACGGTGCGCATCCTGGACGCGAGCGGGCAGACCGTGCGCTACCTGCAGCGCCCCATGCGCACGCGCCTGACGACGGAAGCCGACCGCCAGCGAGGGCGCGAGCTGCAGCGCGAAAACATGGCGAGCGGCCGCGGCGCCATCCGCATCCAGATCGGCGGCGGAGGCGGCGGAGGGGGCCCCGCGCCGCGCGAGCCGAGCCGGCAGGATCTGGAGCGCCGGCTGAGCGAGATGCAGTTCGCGGATACCATCCCCGCGCTGCGCGGCCTTCGCGTCGCGCCCTCCGGCAAGCTGTGGGTGGAGCGCACCGGGCGCGTGCTGGGCGAGTCCGGGCCCATCGACCTGGTGACGCCGGAGGGGCAGTACCTGGGCACGATCACGGGCTCGGCGCTTCCCGACGCCATCAGCCGCAGCGGCCTGGCCGCCTACATCGAGCGCGACGACGACGGCGTGGAGCGCGTGGTCGTGCGGCGGCTTCCGGAAGAGTGGCGCTAGCCTGATACCGGTTCCGCGGATTCCGTGTGCAATCCAGCACTGGAAGTTGAACGCAGAGAGCGCAGAGAAGAAAACGAGAGAGCGCAGAGGACGAACGAAAGGGCATCCTCTGCGTTCTCTCGTTCGAACTCTGCGCTCTCTGCGTTCAATCTTTTTGGATCCTGCACACACCGGGCTGGTGGATGGCGCACCTGCCCCGCTCGCGTTCCGGCTACCATCCATCGAAATCACCTTCCGCCTCTTTGCAGCCGCGCACCGGCCCCGTACGTTGGGGCGGGTGCGCGGCTTGCGTGTGGGCGCGCACCGCCCGCGGGGGCCGCCGCGCCCCCCTTGCCATCACGCCTGCCGGAGACGGATTCCGAGTGAACCGCGAGCACCACCGCTGGCACAGCCCCTCGCTGGGCCGCGACATGGACCTGCTGGTGTTCGGCCACGCCGGCGCCCGCATGCTGGTGTTCCCCACCTCCATGGGGAGCTACTTCGAGTGGGAAGACCGGGGGATGATGCAGGCGCTGGGCGAGCACCTGCGCAACGGCTGGCTGCAGATCTTCTGCGTCGACAGCGTGGATGCCGAAAGCTGGTACGCGCGCTACAAGCACCCGCACCAGCGCGCCATTCGCCAGTTCGAGTACGAGAACTACCTGATCAACGAGGTGCTCCCCTTCTCGCAGAGCCGCAATCCCAACCCGTTCCTGATCGGCGCGGGCGCCAGCTTTGGCGCCTACCACGCCGTGAACACGGCGCTGCGCCACCCGCACCTGTTCGGCCGGGTGATCGGGATGAGCGGGATGTACGACATCCGCGAGCAGGTGGAGGACTACTACGACGACGCGGTAAAGGCCCACAACCCCTCGCACTACGTAAGCGAGCTGCACGACCACGGTCACCTGGAGGCGCTGCGGCGGATGGACATCATCCTGGCCACCGGCGAGGCCGACTCGTTCGTGGACAACAACCGCTACCTGTCGAGCAGGCTGTGGGAAAAGGGCGTGGGCAACGCGCTGCGGCTGTGGGACGGCTGGTCGCACGACTGGCCGTACTGGATGAGCATGATCCGCACGTACATCGGCGGCAGCGACTGAGGAGGGAAGTGCGTGAGTGCGTCAGTGCGGAAGTGCGTCAGTCGAGTGGAAGTGACGGATCAATCCTGATGAACGCCAGGCGGAGGACGGGCAGATGACGCTGAAAGTGGGGCTGATCGTGGGGCGCGAGTGGTCGTTTCCGCCGGCCTTCATCGAAGAGGTGAACCGGCGCGACGAGGGCGTGACCGCCGAGTACGTTACGCTGGGCGCGCCGCGCATGGACCAGCCCGCCGAGTACGCGGTCATCATCGACCGCATCAGCCACGAGGTGCCGTTCTACCGCACCTTCCTCAAGCAGGCGGTGCTGCAGGGGACGACCGTCGTCAACAACCCGTTCATGTGGACGGCCGACGACAAGTTCTTCGGCGCGGCGCTGGCCACCTCGCTGGGCATCGCGCATCCCAAGACGGTGGTGCTCCCCAACAAGGAGTACCCCGCCGGCATCGTGAAGGAAGAGTCGCTGCGCAACCTGCAGTACCCGCTGGACTGGCAGGGCGTGATCGACTACGTGGGGCTGCCCTGCGTGCTGAAGGACGCCCACGGCGGCGGCTGGAAGGACGTGTACATCTGCCGGTCGCTGGACGAGCTCATTCACCACTACGACCACTCCGACCAGCTTACGATGGTGGTGCAGGAGTTCATCAAGTGGGACCACTTCATCCGCTGCATCTGCCTGGGGCAGGACGAGATCCTGCCCATCCGCTACGATCCCGGCGAGCGGAAGTACCACGTGGACCACGCCCACATGAGCGACGAGCTGGGCCGCCGCGTGGTGGCCGATTCGCTCAAGCTGGTGCGGGCGCTGGGGTACGACATGAACTCCATGGAGTGGGCGGTGAAGGACGGCGTGCCCTACGCCATCGACTTCATGAACCCCGCGCCCGACATGGACATCTACTCGCTCACCCCGCACTACT
>DASTVC010000496.1:0-2220 GCA_035759295.1 Longimicrobium sp.
CGGGAGGTGTGGGAGGCGCTGCACGCCGACCCGGCCTTCGCGGAGGTGGCCGGCGGGCTGCGCGAGTTCCTGGAGCGCTTCGGCGACCGCTGCCCCGACGAGCTCAAGCTGGAGGCGGCGAGCTACGCCGACTCGCCCGAGGCGCTGGTGCAGGCCCTGCGCGCCTGCGCGGCCGCCGGCCAGGCGCCGGCCGGGAGCGGCGAGGAGATGCGCGCGCAGGCGGAGGCGCTGGTGCGCGAGCGGCTCCCGGCCGAGCGCAGCGCGCTCTTCTTCGCGGTGGTGGAGCAGGCGCGGCAGGGGGTGCGCGAGCGCGAGAACAACCGCTTCGAGCGCACGCGCGCCTTCGGGGTGATGCGCCGCCTCTTCACGGCCATGGGCACGTGGCTCGCCGGGGCCGGCGCGCTGGCGGATCCGCGCGACGTCTTCTATCTCACCACCGACGAGCTCTTCGCCTGGCTGGACGGGCACGCGGTGAGCGGCGACCTGCGCGGGCTGGTGGCCGCACGGCGGGCGGAGTTCGACGCGTACCGCCTCCTCCCCGAGCCGCCGCACCGCCTCGCCACGCGCGGCCCGCCCGCGCTCTCGACCCTGGAGCCCGTTGCGCGGCTCGGCGCGCCGCCGCCGGCCGGGGTGGACGGGGTGCTGCGCGGCATGGGGTGCTGCCCCGGCGTGGTGCGCGCGGCGGTCCGCGTGATCCGCGACCCGCGCCAGCCGGGAGAGCTGGCCGGCCGCATCCTGGTCGCCGAGCAGACGGACCCCGGGTGGACGCTCCTCTTCCCGGCCGCCGCGGGGGTGCTGGTGGAGCGGGGGAGCATCCTGAGCCACGCTGCCCTCGTCGCCCGCGAGCTGGGGGTCCCCTGCGTGGTGGGGATCCCGGGGCTCCTCGACGCGCTGCGCGACGGCGAGGAGGTGGAGATGGACGGCGCCACGGGGATCGTGCGGCGGGTGAAGGAGGCGGATTCCGCGTAAGCCCCGGGTCTACACGGGCTGGCCGCAGGCCGGCGATCGAGCACCTGCCGGATGAGCGTGCGCGGCGTTTGCGAGCACGAAAATGGGCGCGGGGGATGATCTCCCCTGCGCCCTGTCGCGTTTCGCACCGGTGCTGATGACGAGCGTGGTGGAGAGAGCACCTCTCCCCCGCCGTGTTCAAATTATAACATACCCGGGGGCTTGCCGGAAGGCGGGGGGCGGGTTGCAGAGTTGTCGGCCGAAAAAATCCTCGGCCGAGGGCTCGAACCGTGGAAATGGGAGTCGCGAATGACTGACCGCTACGTGCTGGATTTTCAGGAGATCGATCAGACGCAGATCGCGGTCGTGGGCGGCAAGGGCGCGCACCTGGGGGAGCTTTCGCGCATCGCAGGCGTCCACGTGCCCGCCGGCTTCTGCGTGACGACGGACGCCTTTCAGCGGATCATGGCGGCGGCGCCGTCGATCGATGATCTCATCGATCGGCTGTCGCGGTTGCAGCCGGACGACCGGGACGCGATCCGCGCGCTCAGCGCGGAAATCCGCCAGACGATCGAGGGGATCGCCATCCCCGACGGCGTGACGGCGACGATTACCGGCGCGCTCACCCGGCTCGGCGAGCAGGCCGCCTGCGCCGTCCGGTCCAGCGCGACGGCGGAGGACCTGCCGACGGCTTCCTTCGCGGGCCAGCAGGACACGTATCTGAACGTCGTGGGGCCGGAGGCCATCCTGCAGCACGTCAGCCGATGCTGGGCCTCGCTCTTTACCGAGCGGGCCGTGACCTATCGAATGCGGAACGGCATCGACCACCGGCAGGTCCGCATGGCCGTGGTGGTGCAGCGGATGGTTTTCCCAGAGGTGTCCGGAATCCTCTTCACCGCCGATCCCATCAACGGCAACCGCAAGGTCGCCTCCGTGGAGGCCAGCTTCGGCCTGGGCGAGGCGCTGGTCTCCGGGCTGGTGAACGCGGACGTCTACAAGGTGCGCGACGGCGAGGTCATCGACAGGACGATCGGCGCCAAGCGGCTCGCCATCCTCCCCTCGTCGGACGGCGGGACGCAGGAACAGGCGATCGAGCCGGAGCGGCAGGACGAGCCCGCGCTGACGGACGCGCAGGTGGTGCGGCTGGTGGAACTGGGCCGGCGGATCGAAGCGGCCTTCGGCCGTCCCCAGGACATCGAATGGTGCCTGGTCGACGGCTCCGCCAAGGATTCGACCTCCGGGCCGCTGGACGGCCCTCCGGATCGAATCCAA
>DASTVC010000497.1:0-3523 GCA_035759295.1 Longimicrobium sp.
CCAACCTCCCCCAGTCTTTTTTGGGGGAGGTGCGAGCCTAAGCGAGCGGAGGGGGCGCGGCGGGCGCAGTTCGATCTCTGTCGTGCGCCCTGCCCTACCCCTTCAGCCGCATCACCCAGCGGTACGCCTGGATCTGGTCCCGCTCGAATCCGTCCACGCATCCCCACAGGTACAGCTGGAACACGCGGTAGGCCGCCTTGCCCCAGCGCGTCTCGATCTGCTCGCGGTGCTGGTCCAGGTTGCGCGCCCAGTGCAGGGTGGTGAGGCCGTAGTTCTCGCGGTCGTTCAGCACCGTCTGGATCTCGAACGGGCTGCGCGCCACGGCGCCCAGGTAGTCGTGCAGGCACAGCGGCGTGCCGTTGCCGCGAAAGACGTAGCGCTCGAAGAAGGTGGATACGTCGTACTTTTTTCGCGTGGCGCTGGCGTCCAGGCAGATGCGGCCCCCCGGCTTGAGCAGCCGCGCGTAGTGCGTGAGCGTCTCGCCGTAGTTGGGCAGGTGCTCCGTCACCCCCAGGTTCACGATGGCGTCGTAGCGCTCCGCGGGCTGGTGCTCCCACAGGTGCTCGCGGCGCACCTCGCACGGCAGCTGCTCGGCGTGGATGAGCGCGTTGATGAACGCCTCCGACTCGCGCGAGATGGTAAGGCTGGTGACGCGGAGGCCCTTCTGCCCCGCGTACTGCGTGAACGCGCCCCATCCTCCGCCCACGTCCAGCACCCGGTCCCCCGGCTTTGCGCCAACGGAATCGAGCGCGAACTCCAGCTTGCGGGTGATGGCGTCTTCCAGCGGCTCGTCGGCGTGGGCAAAGACGCCCTGCGAGTAGCAGCGGTGCCGCGCGTCCAGGAACAGGAGGTAGAACTCGGGCTCGCGGTCGTAGTGCTCGGCGATGAAGGCGCGGTCGCTGGACACCTGCCCCAGCACCAGCGGCCGCACGAAGCGCATCACCGAACGCAGGGGGTGCCGGTCGTTGAACATGTGGCGCAGCGCCAGCAGCGGCTTGATCTCGCCCACCACGTCCAGCGCGCCGTTCAGGTACGCCTCGCAGACGGCGAGCGCGTCCATCGTCGCCAGGGCGGCGGCGCCGCGGCGGTCATTCACCACCACCGTGGCCGCCGGGTCGCCGCGGCCGAACACGGCGGGGTCGCCCCCGGGCAGCTGCAGCGCGAACGAAGGCGCGCCGTGGCTGCCCACCCCCTCGTACCCCTTCTGGACCATCCGCACCAGCCGGTCGAACGACTGCATCTGCTCCTCCGCCGCTGACGTTCAGGGCCCGAGCCCGTTGTGACGCGCCTCGACCTCCCTTCTTTCGTTTCCCTATTCCCTATTCCCTATTCCCTATTCCCTATTCCCTATTCCCTATTCCCTATTCCCTATTCCCTATTTCCTGTCCCTCCACCCGGCCGCTCTGCCCACCCCGCGAGCGCCTCGCGCGCGTAGGTGTATCCCACCTCCGCGATCTCCTGCATCTGCTCGAACCCCATCAGCGTGAACCCCTCGATGGGCGGGCGCAGGCAGAAGTCGGCCTTTTCGATCGCCTCCTTCTCGCGCCAGCTGCTGTGCAGCAGCGACGAGCGCATCGCCGTCTCCATGATCCCCGGAAAGGGCCGCGCCCCCGCCACCCGCCGGAAGCGGCCGCGGATCACCTCCCATGCGGTGGGGACGTGGTCGGCGGTAAAGCTGGCGTCCTCCTCCAGCGAGACCTCCGAGGCGATGACGACGCCCACGCCCTGCTCGCGCATCACGTCCGCGGGCAGGTTGTTCAGCAGCGCGCCGTCCACCAGCAGGTGGCTGCCTTCCAGCACGGGCGGGGCGAATACGGGGATGGATGCGCTGGCCAGCACGTACTTTCGCAGCAGCCCGCTGCGGTGCACCATCATCTCCGCCGTCGTCAGGTTGCTGGTGACGGCGAAGTACGGCGTCCACAGGTCCTCGATCTCCGTGTCGCCGTACACGCGCTCGCCGCAGACGCCGGCCAGGCGGTTGTCCACCAGGGAGATGAGGGGAAGAGTGAGCTGCCGGTGCGGGCGCCACTCCAGGTAGATGCGCTTGTTCCACATCAGCAGATCGTCGGGCGCGATGCCCAGCGCGTACTGCGCCGCCACCCCCGCGCCCATGCTGGTGCCGCCGATGTAGTCGACCGGCACCCCCGCCTCCGCCAGCGCGCGCAGCACGCCGATGTGCGCGAACCCGCGCGCCCCGCCGCCGCCCAGGACCACGCCCACGGCGCGCCCTGCCAGCATCCTGCCCAGCCGCGCGAAGTCCCCCGCGCCGTCCCAGCGCAGGTGCACGTGCTCGCGCACCTGGCGCCCCTCCAGCCAGCGCCGGGTCCCGCTGGGCCGCGCCGCCCCGTCCGCGTGGATGAGGCACAGCATCTCGTGCGCGTCGGTGGCGCGGTCCTCCAGCCGGACCAGCTCCGTCTCCAGCGGCCCGGGCCCGGGATCCTCGTCCGCGCGGGCGACCAGGAGGACGCGGTCCGCCTGGCGCATGCAGCGGCGGGTCCACGCGGTGGCGCCGGGGTCCGCCTGATAGAGGACGAAGCGGTGGTCCACCTCGCGCGCCTCCAGCCAGGCCAGGAGCCGCGCGGCGTCCGGCGCGTCGCCCCACGCTTGGGCGATGCCGGCCTCCGCCATCCGCCGGTCCACCTCGGCGGCGCTCAGGTGCAGCGTGGGGCCGTGCTCCGCCAGCGCCGCGGCCAGCCGCTCGCAGAACGCCGCCACCGGCGCGCCCGGGCTGGCCGCCACCACGGCGACGTTGGTCACGCGGGTCAGCGCCCCGTCGGCCGCGCCGCGGTTCATCCGGTCGATGACCAGCCGGGTCACGTGCCGCAGCGTCTGCGGGCGGCGGGCGACCAGCTTTTCGAACTCCGCGTTCTCCAGGCCCACGAGGACGGAGTCGCGCACCGCCTCTACCCGCTCCCCCTGCGGCTCGCAGCCAAAGAAGGAGAGCTCGCCCACGATCTCGCCGCGTGCCGACTCGCCCAGCACGCGGGTGACGCCCTTCTCGATGCGCACCGTGCGCAGGCGGCCGCTGATGACCAGGTAGAGCGCGCCGCTCGTCTGATTTTGCTCGAAGAGCAGCTCGCCGCGGCGGCGCAGGACCCACTCGGCCATGCGGGACAGGTCGTCCAGCAGCGGGCGGTCCATGGCGCCAAAGACGGCGTGCAGGCGGCAGAGCAGCTGCTGCCGCTGGATGCGCTCCCACACGCGGCGCAGCTGGCCGAAGCTCCGGGCCAGCGCGTCGCGCTCCGCGTCCGCAACGCGGGCGAGATCGACGTCCGTGGCGGCGCGCACCTCCACGCTGCCGCGGCTGCCGGCCAGCACCTGCAGCTCGTCCACCGCCTCGCCCGGCTCCATCGTCCGCAGCAGCGTCTCCGCGCCGTCCGGGAGCCGCTCCACCACGTGCATCTCCCCCGCGAGCAGCAGGTACAGCGCGGGCTCGGTGCTCCCGGTGCGGAACAGCGTGCCGCCCGCCGCCAGGTGCACGGGCCGCATCGCCGCCGCCAGCGCGTCCGCCGCGCCGGCCTCC
>DASTVC010000498.1:0-5089 GCA_035759295.1 Longimicrobium sp.
CTTCAGGTGCTGGCGTCGGCACGGCGGCGCGTTGGCGCGGTCCTGGGGGGAGTGCCGGAATGAAGCGGCCGCCACTCTGGGTATGGGCGCTGCCTGCGTGCGTCGCGCTGGGGGTCCTTCTCGGCTTGCGTCTGCCGGGCGCCCGAACCGCGCCGGCGGCCGCCGCCCCGGTGGCGGCGCAGACGGCGACCACCGACAGCGTCGGGCGGCGGCCGCGATCTTCTCTCGCGGACACGTTTCCGGGGGCGGCGCCGGAGCTGGCGACGCCCGATTCGGCGGACTGGGGCGTGGATGGGGGCTCGTACGGCTCGCTCGACGGCAGCCTCGCCGGGGGAGACACCCTTCCTGCCGCCCCGGAGACCGCCGCGGCTGCGGTGCCACTCCAGGGCGAGTCGGACGGCGCCGCGCCTCCTGCGGCGAGCCAGCCGCCGGCGCCCCCTGCGCGTACAAGCGGCGGCCCTGCGCAGGAGCTCTCGGCCGCCGACGCCCTGGCACGGCCGCTGGTAGCCGCACTCCGGGGCGGGGGCCGACTCTCGTTCTACTCCGCGTTCGACGCCCCCGCGGCCCGTGCGTCACTGGTAGGCGAATGGGCCGCGGCCGGACAATGCTCGGGGTCGGTTCGGCTCGACTACGAGCAGGCGGCGCCCGGGCTCGGAGCCGTTCGCGGCGTCGGGATGGTGGACGATCCCCCTGCCTGGTCGATCTCGCTGGTTCTGCCGCGGCAGCACTGCGCCGCGGGATCGGCGCGGTGGCGCGCTTCCCGAGTCCCACAGGCCGAGGAAGCAGAAACCTTCGCGGCACTCGCGGGCGGCGAGCGACCCGCCGCGCTCGTGGTCATCGGCAGCCGGGCATGGCTGTCCTGGCCCGGTCGCGCGATGGTGGCACAGATCCGCGACGAACGGGCAGTGGAGGTGTGGTCGGCCGCGGCGGCGGAGGGAGCCAGCATCCGGCTGCTGGGGGTGTGGCAGGGGGATGGAATCTGGGTTTCCATGGAGACCGGCGGCCGCGTGCTGCGGGTGTGGCGTATTCCACAGTGACATCGAATGAGGTTGCATGAAGATCGTGAAGCGCCGCCGTGGCGCAGGCACAGTCGCGGCTCTCGTTCTGGGAGGGCTCGCGGCGTGTACGCCGGTGCGGGCCCCGGCGGGCACCGCGCCTTCGCCGATCGGGTACCCGGATTCCGTCGCCGTGGCGCCGCTCTATCTGCGGGCGGCGAGCCCCGCCGTCCCCATCGGCCGCAGCGCGCCGGAGCGCCGGCGACTCGCCGGCCGCGGCGTGGAGTTCATGCGCGGGGTCAGCCACGTCCCGGGGGCGCTCCCGTTGCGCGGGAGCGTGTGGTGGGGCGACGCCGCGCCGCTGGCGGCGGGCGGCGACTCCGTTGTGTTCGCGACGCCGTGGGTGCCGGTCTCGCGCCTGGACGGGAGCCTGGCGTGCCCGCCGCCAGCGGCTGGTCACGGGGCCGGTGTGCGGCTGCTTGCGGTGGTTCGCGACAGCTCCGGCGACCTTGAGGTGGAGGCGTGGATTGACAACACCGGCGGCGGGGAATGCGAGGGGAGCCGGGATGCCCGGGATCGCCTGCGCGCGTTCGCGGATGATGTGGAGATGTTCGCCCGGAATGTGGCTCGCCTCGGCGTGCCCGTCCCGGCCCGGTAGCGCAGCGTCCCCGGCGAGGTGGCGCGGGGTATAACGGGGTCGTGCCTTCCGTCAGCGCAGGTCCGATCCCCTACGCCCGAACCCCCCGATCCTCGCATGCGATTCAAGTCACTGATGGTTGTGGCCGTCTTCTACGCAGCCGCCCGTGCGAGCGCGCAGGCGCCTTCGTCGCTCGGTACGGCCGCCGGTGTGGCCGGCACGGGCGTGACCGAAGCGAGGCGCGCCGATGCCGCGCTCTGGAACCCCGCCCTGGTCGGGATCTACGACGGCCCGCAGCGCACCACGTCGCTGTTCGCGTTCGACGCCGCCACGCTGCCGCGGGGCAGGGCGCTCGACGCGGCCGCGCGGCTCGGGCTGCTGAGCGGACGGGTGGAGGAGGACCGGCTCGGGTTCCTTTCCGGGCCGATCGTCTGGGGGAGCGGCGATCCAGAGGCCGACCTGCAGGTTCGCTGGGCGGCCGTCCAGAGCCGCGATCTCGCGATCTCGCTGGACACCCGGTTCGCCGCCTCCGCATCGCTGCCGGAGGGGCTCGCGGACCGCCTCGGCCTCGACGGCGTTGCGCAGGAGACGTGGCAGGGTGGTTCCACTTCGCGCTCGCTTTCCAGCGTGCTGACCGTCGCGCGCGGCACGTTCCTCGGGGAGCTGCCGGTCTTCGGCCGCCTCTGGGCCGGCGCAGCGGCGAAAGGGTGGTGGGTGCACGAGTTCGCGACCGGTGCATTCCAGGCCGACCTGCCGGCCGTCGACGTGTACCGCGAGACGGCCCTGGGCAAGGTGGGCGGCGCCGGGATCGACGTGGGCGTGGCGGGACGGACGACCGGTCGCGTGTGGTACGGCGTGGCCGTGTCGAACGTTTACTCCACGAGCTTCCGTCCCGGGAGCGGAGCGCGGACCCGGCAGGTGCAGGCGGTGGACGTGGACGGAACCGTTGAATTCAGCCAGACGTGGAGCGCCCCGATCCGGGACGACGATCCGGATCCCGACGCCGTGGCGCGAGCCGACGCGCTGTGGGACGCGACGCGGTACCCCGCGGTGCTCCGTGCGGGGCTGGCCTGGGAGAATCGATGGGGGAAGGTGGCCGCGGCGCTGAGCGAACGACTGAGCGACGGCGGACTCGACCCGGAAGGCTCGGAGCCCGCGAAGAGCGTTGCGTGGCATGATGCCGGCAGCCGCTTTCGCCTCGCGTACGGATGGGGTGCGGAGACATCTGTGGTGTCCGTCGCGGTTTCCGCGGGCCGCTGCAACCGGCGGTGGACGGCCGGCCTGCAGCGCAGGTCCGACGGCGTGTACGGGATCGCGCTCGATCTTTCGCTCTCCGACTGGTCGTGTAACTTGCACGGGCAAGGCAGGTGAAGGCTGTCCTTTTTCGACTCAGGGAACTGATCATGGGTGTATCCGCTCCGACGCCGCCCGGGGACGACCCGCATGCCGAAGCATCGTGGACCGACACGCCGATGGATGTGCTGCTGGAGCAGGCGCGCGCGGCCGCCTCGGGCGGGGACCTTCCACGCGCCCGGAGTCTCGCCGAGAGCCTCCGGCGCCGCGAATCGCTGTCCGCTGCGGATCATGCCGATACCTGGGGCCTGTGCCTGGAGATCGCTGTGCTCGCCGGCGAGCGCGAAGACGCAGACGCGGCCGTGGACGAGCTGGCCGCGCGACTCCCGATCTCACAGGTCCGCCAGCGAATCCGGATGGTGTGGGTGCGCCACCAGGCGGATGTGAGCTGGGAGATCTCGCTGCTGGCCCGTGCCGAGGCGAGCGCCGGGGCACACGCGCCGCCGACGGCATCGAATCCAGAGGCCGACGGCACGCTGCTGGGTTCACGGTACCGTTCCCGCACGGCCGGTGTGCCCGGCGGCAACGGGACCGAGCCGCCGCCGGAGGGATCGGTGCTGCGCTTGCTGGAGGCGATCGGCGGTGACGACGACGATGATCCGGGACAGCCTGATCCGGAATCCGCGCGGCTGTTCACTGAGGGCGCACCCCTCTACCAGCCCGACGAGCTTCGCGGCGCGGTGGAGGGTGCCCGCGCGGCCGCGCTCGTCCGCGAGGAAGAGGATGGTGGCGACGCCCTGCCGCTCCTGGCCGACACCGAGCTGGCGGCCAGGTCGCCGGACGAGATCCACCGCATCGTGGCGGACCACCCGGGAACGAGCGGACGTGACCTGCTCCGGCGGTACGCCCTGGAGCAGGCGCGCCGGACGACGCCGGAAGAGCTGCAGCACTCGTACGACATGGCGCTCGAATTCTTCGGGCAGGAAAGGTACGAGGAAGCCGCGCATCTCCTGCTGCCGGTCGCGACGGTAGACAATCCGGAGCGCATCGGAGCGCTGGAGCTGCTGGCCCGCGCGCTCTTCGAGCTGGGGCGCCTCGTGCAGGCGGAGGCGTATCTGAAGGAAGCCGTGCCGGTGGACGGCCGGATCACCGACCCGTCCTATGCGCCGCTCTTCTACTGGCTGGGCCGCATCAGTGAGGAGAAGGACGATCCCGGATCCGCCATCGAGTACTACGCCTCGTCGGTCAAGCTCGCTCCCGACCTGGTGGAAGCGAAGCGACGGCTGCACGTGCTGCTGGCGCTGTGAACGACGTCGCCGCGCCTCTCTACCGGTTTTTCCTCGCGGATGCGCAGGCCGCCGCCCGGGCCGGCGACGTGGGCAGAATGCTGGAGTGCATCGGCCTCGCGCTCGACTTCGTCCCGGAGTCACAGCGGGAGCGCGTGCTCCTCGCCGCCGCCGAGCTCGCTCCTCCCGCCGCGGCTACCCCGGCCCTGTCGCGGGTAGCCGGTGCGCCGGCGGGCGGCGTCTCCCCTCCGCTGGTTGTCCAGATCGCGGCCGGTGCGGCCGCTCAGCGTCCCATGGCCCGGCTTGCGTGGGAGGACCGCGCCACGCGCCCGCCCGACGCGGTCCAGTTCGTCACGACTCCGACTTCGCCGGATGCTTCCGGGCACGCGCCCCGGCGGTCTCGCGCCGGACTCGTGGTGGCCGGGCTGCTGGCGCTCGCCGTTCTGGGTGTGGGCGTGGGCGGCGCGGCCGGGTGGCTTCCGGGCACCGCGACAGCCCCGTTGTTGGGCGACCCGGTCGAGCGTGCCGCGAGCGCCGTCGCCGCCGGCGACTCCAAGGTGGCGCTGGAGCTGCTTGAGCCGCTGGGGCCGGATGCGCCGGCCGCCGCATGGCTGGTGCGCGCTTCCGCCCACGTGGCGATGTCGGACACCTCCGCCGCGGTTCAGGCACTCGCAGCCGCCGCCATGCACGACGCGGAGGGCGGGGGGGCCGCGCTGGAGGCGGGTGACAGGCTGTTGCGACTGGGAGCGGTGCGGGAGGCGGCCGACGCGTACCTGTACGCCGTGACGCCGGAGCGCTCCACCGGCGAGATCGAGCGTATCGCGCGGACGCAGGAGCAGGCGGGGTATCCGGAGCGCGCGCGGCGCGTCCTTCAGCGA
>DASTVC010000499.1:0-2598 GCA_035759295.1 Longimicrobium sp.
CCATCCCGCCCCCGTCACACCTCGAACGTGCCACCGGGCTGCAGGATCTCCACGCGGGCCGCGTCGCCCACCATCTCGCGGAAGCCCTCGGGGTTCTGCTCGATGACGGGGAAGGTGTTGTAGTGCATGGGGATCACGACCTCCGGCTGGATCATCTCCACCGCACGGGCCGCATCCTCCGGCCCCATGGTGAAGTTGTCACCGATGGGGAGGATGGCCACGTCCACGCGCCCCTGCAGCAGCTGCATGTCCATGATCAGCGCCGTATCGCCCGCATGGTAGATGCTGGGCCCGCCCTCCAGCCCGATCAGGAACCCGCAGCAGTCGGTGGTGAACGCCCCGTCGTCGCCGTCGATGGAGCCGGTGTGCAGCGCGGGCGTAAGCTTCACGCGGCCGAATGGGAACAGGTACGCGCCGCCGATGTTCATCCCGTGACCGTTCTTGGCCCCCTGCTTCTGGCAGAACGCCACCAGCTCGAAGGTGGAGATGATGGTGGCGCCCGTCTTCTTCGCGATCTTTACGCAGTCCGCAAAGTGGTCGCTGTGGCCGTGCGAGACCAGGATGTAGTCGATCTTCCCCACGTCGCCGCTCTTGATGGTGGCGGCGGGGTTGCCATCGATCCAGGGATCGATGAGGATGCGCGTGCCGTCGTGCTCCAGCGTAAAGCAGGAGTGCCCGATCCAGGTAAGCGTCGCCATGGAAGACCAGTGCGTTAGTGCGTGAGTGCGTCAGTGCGGGAGTGGGGAAGTGCATGAGCGGGGCCGTTCACTCCCGCACTCACGCACTTCCGCACTCACGCACTGTCCTCCTCAGTCGATCAGCGCCTCGTAGCCGGCGGCGTCCAGCAGCGCGGCCACGGCCGATGCGTCGTCGGCGCGCACCTTGATCATCCAGCCCTCGCCGTACGGGTCGCTGTTGATGGCGGCCGGGTTGGCGTCCAGGCCGCCGTTGGCCTCCACCACCTCGCCCGCCACCGGCATGTACAGGTCCGACACCGCCTTGACCGCCTCGATGGTGCCGAACACCGCGCCGGCGTCGAACTTCGATCCGGCCTTGGGCAGCTCCACGAATACGATGTCGCCCAGCTCGCCCTGGGCAAAGTCGGTGATGCCGACGAAGAACACGCCGTCTTCACCGGCGGGCTTGAGGTACTCGTGCTGGCTGGTGTACTTGAGGTCCTGCGGGACGTTCGCCATGATGCTCTCCGCGCGGTTCGGGCCGTGGCTGATTTCGCCGGGAGATATAGGCCGCGCGCCCCGCGAACGTCAAGCGCGCCGCCGCCGCGCGAAACCTCCGCGGCCCCGCGCCGTATCCATCGCCATCCCCTGATCCGCATCCCGCGCTACCCCGATCTGCCCGATGGACGCCACCTTCGACGCCCCCCGTCCCGCCGCGCCGCCGCCCATCATCCGCAGGCCCGCGAAGAAGTCGCCCTGGCGCGCCCTGCTCATCGGCCTCCTGAGCGGCGGTGCGGGCGCGCTGGTGGGGGCCGGCGCCATCCGCCTGCTGGGCGAGGACGCCATTGGCCTGGGGAACAAGGCCGCGCTCCGCGCCGCGCTGGGCCCGTGGGCCGGGCTGGTCGTGGCGCTCACCGGCGTGGCCATGGGGTGGCTGGCCATCCTGGCGCACGAGGCGGGGCACATCGCGGGCGGGCAGCTGGCCCGCTTCCGCTTTCACCTGCTGGTCGCGGGTCCGCTCCGCATCGAGCGGAATCCCGTGACGCACCGCATCCGCGCCGTGCTGAACCGGGAGATCTCCCTCTACGGCGGCATCGCCGCGTCGCTGCCCACGGGGACGGAGCGGCTGCCGCGGCGCCTGGGGCTGATGGTGGCGGGCGGGCCCGGTGCGAGCTTTCTGCTGGCCGGGATCGGCGCGGCACTGGTGTGGGGGCCGATGGATGAGGCCGGACCGCTGGCGAAGGTGGCCGTGGGGATCATGATGCTGATGTCCGGCGGCATGGGGGTGGTGACACTGATCCCCATGCGCTTCAGCGGCTTTGCCTCCGACGGCGCGCGGCTGCTGCGGCTGGCCCGCGGCGGCCCCGAAGCCGAGCGGGAGGCGGCCATCCTGTCCATCATGGCCATCTCCGTCGCCGGCACCGCGCCGCGCGACTGGCCGGCGGAAACGGTCCGCGCCGCGATCGCTGCCCGCGACGGGTCGTCGGACGAGTGCACCGCGTGCCTGCTGGCCTACACCCACGCGCTGGACCGGGCGGAGATCGATGCCGCGCGCGAGACGCTGCACCGCGCGCTGGAGCTGGCGGACCAGTATCCCCCGGCGTTCGTCCCCGCGCTGATGGTCGAGGCGGCGTTCTTCGAGGGATTCGTCTCGGGGGATGCGGCCGCGGCGCGTGCGTACCTGGCCGAGCTGCCGGAGAAGACCATCGCCGTCACCCCCTTCGACCGGCTGCGCGCCGAGGCGGCCGTCGCGCTGGCGGAGGGCGACGCAGCCGGCGCACGGGAGCGCATCGAGCGCGCCCGCGCCGTGGCCCCCGCCGGCGACGCATTCCGCCGTGCGCTGCTGGAGCAGATGACGGCCGCCGCCCCGGCCGCGGAGGCCGCTTCCGCCTGATTCGGCGCCGCCAGCCGCTTCTCGCGG
>DASTVC010000500.1:0-10262 GCA_035759295.1 Longimicrobium sp.
TGGGAGCGGGATGGTGGGTGTCCGCGTCTGCGACGCGGGGCCCCTCTCCCCCGCCGGGGGCCTTTTGCTCGTTCCTCGCAACGGCCCGGCGACCCCTCCCCCAAACTGCGGGGGAGGTGCAGGGCAGGGGTTGGGCGCTTCGGACGGGGTGGTGCGGGATGATGGGCCGCCCCCCTCCCCGGCCCTCCCCCGCAAACAGCGCGGGGGAGGGAGGTGCGACGCACCTTCCGGAGCGGGATCGAAGTCCACCTCCCCCAGGGGTTTTTGGGGGAGGTGCGAGCCTAAGCGAGTAAGGGGGCGCCCCGCGGGCGCCAGTTCGATGCCCTTCGAAGCGTTCTGAAGTTCTCCCCTCTCCGTGAGGAACGAACGGGGAGGGGCCGGGGGAGGGGCACCACCGCCCGGAGCGCAGCGGAGGGACACGCCCAACCGCAGCCGCAGTCGTCGTTTTCGTACGAACAAGCTCCAGATCCACCATCCACAGGAAGCCCGGCCATGCGCCACGAAGACGAAGAAGAGTACGAGGTGGTGATCGAGGAGCGCGGCGGGCTGGGCACCTTTGTGCTGGGCGCGCTGGTGGGCGCGGGAATCGCGTTGCTGCTGGCGCCCCGCAGCGGCCGCGAGACGCAGGCGGAGCTGGCGCGCGCGCTGGGCGGCCTCCGCGATTCCGCAGGCGGGCCGGTGGACGGGACGCGCCAGTCCGTGGCGGGGCTGGTGACCCGCGCCCGCGGCGGGCTTACGGGGCGGCTGGACGAGGTGCGCGCGGCGGTGGACGACCGCATGGACCGCGTGCGCGGCGCCGTGGACGAGGGGCGGATGGCGGCCACACAGGCGCGCGTGGAGCTTCGCCGGCGCGTGGACGAGGCCAAGGCGGCGTACCGCACCAGCCGCGGGCCCGCGCCGTCAGGGCCGCGCATGCTGGCGCCGGATCCGCCGGCCGGGGCGGCGGCGGACGAGGTGGTGATCACCGGGACCGTGGTGGAGCGCGATGCGGGAGACCTGGTTGGATAGTGCGCGCGCGTTGACGCGGTCTCGCGCGTTGCGGTAGCTTTGTCGCATGGCCGAACCAGCGCCCGGGGGTAGAGCGTCCGTTGTGTGGAGGGCCGCCCGCGCGGCCCTTTCGCGCATGTCGCGCGGAGGGCTCGACTTTGCCAAGCGGGTGTACCTCAAGGCCGGCGACGACGACATCTTCTTTCTGGCCGGCGGAATCGCCTTCAACCTGCTGCTGGCGGCGCTGCCCTTTCTGCTGCTGCTGATCGCGGTCTTCGGCTTTGTGCTCAAGCGCGCGGTGGACGACCCGGAGCAGGCGGCTGTCAACTACGTGCTCTCCATCCTTCCCCCCTCGCAACGCATCGTGGTGCTTACGCGCACGCTGGTGCGCGAGGTGGTGGCGGGGCGCACCCAGTTCGGGGTCGTGGGCCTGATCCTGTTCGTCTGGACCTCCACGCGGCTGTTCGGCTCGCTGCGGTCGGTGCTCAAGCACATCTTCGACCTGCCGGAAGAGCGCCCCATCCTGGCGGGAAAGATCTTCGACCTGCAGATGGTGCTGGTGGCGGGCACGCTGTTCGTGCTGAACACGGGCACCACCATCATGGTAGAAGCGGCGCAGGCGTACGGGGTGGAATGGCTGGGGCTGGCGGGGCGCGAGGAGTGGGAGGTGCTGCAGCGGGCATCGGCAAGGCTGCTGGCGTTCGGCTTCATCCTGCTGGCCTTCCTGCTCATCTACCGTTTCCTTCCACTCCGCAAGACGCCGTGGCGCATCGCGATGGTGGCTGCGGTGTTCACGGCGGTCGTGTGGGAGATGCTGAAGGGCGCGTTCGCCTGGTACGTATCGACCGTGGCCGACTACCGCACGACGTACGGCACGCTGGCCACCCTGGTCCTTCTGGTGCTCTGGGTGTACTACTCGGCGATCGTGTTCGTGCTGGGCGGCGAGGTGGCGCAGGTGTATGATTTGATTCGCAGGCGGCGGAAACAGCGGGAGCTTCTGGAGTGAGTGCGAAAGTGCGAAAGTGCGGAAGTGCGAAAGTGGGCGCGGGATGGATTCTCGCGGCTCTGCTGGCGATTGCGTTCGGCGTAAATCACGCGGAGGCGCAGAGCCTGCCGGGGGCGCCGCTGGCGCTTTCGCACGGGGTGGAGCGCGACGGCGCGGCGCGCTACCGCGACCCGCCGATCGGCGCGGAGGGGCGCTACATCGTGGTATCGCTGCAGGAGCACCGGCTGTACCTGATGGAAGAGGAGCGGGTGATCTGGTCCGCCGTCGTGGGCACGGGCACCGGCACGCGGCTGGAGGGGGCGGGGCAGGAGTGGGAGTTCTCCACGCCGCGCGGCATGTTCCGCGTGCAGCGCAAGGAGCGCAACCCGCGCTGGTACGTTCCCGACTGGGCCTACCTGGAGCGCGGCGAGCGCATCCCCGAGCCCGATGATCCCAAGCGCTGGGAAGAGGGGATGCTGGGCACCACGGCGCTCTTCCTTGGCGAAGGCATTGCCCTGCACGGCACCAACAAGCCCGAGCTGCTGGGCCAGGACGTGAGCCACGGCTGCATTCGCATGACCAACGAGGCGGCGCGCATGCTGTATCACGAGGTCGAGGTGGGGACCGCCGTGTTCATCTACTGACAGGGAATAGGGAACAGGGAATAGGGAATAGCCTGCAACGGCTCCGTACCTTCGTACCCTCGTACGTACTTTCGTACTTTCGCACTCTCGTACTTCTTTCGATGGCAGAAGAGAAAACCGGCGACCGCATCGCCGTGAAGAATCGTAAGGCCCGGCATGAATACCACGTCCTGGACACCTGGGAGGCGGGGATCGTGCTGCAGGGCACCGAGGTCAAGTCGCTGCGCGACGGCAAGGCCAACCTGCAGGACTCGTTCGCGCGCCTGGACCACCGCAACGAGCTGTGGCTCCATAACCTGCACATCTCCCCGTACGAGATGGGCAACCGCTTCAACCACGACCCGCTGCGCCCGCGCAAGCTGCTGATGCACCGCAACGAGCTGCGCCGGCTGGTGGGGCAGGTGGAGCAGAAGGGGCTTACCCTGGTGCCGCTGGACCTGCACTTCAGCAACGGCATCGCCAAGGTGAACCTGGCGCTGGTGCGCGGAAAGCAGCTGCACGACAAGCGCGAAACCCTCAAGGAGCGCGCTGACCAGCGCGACGTGGAACGCGCCTACAAGAACCGGGACGACTGAGCATGAACAGGAATCCTCGGATGCGACTTCTCGCCGTTCTCCTTCTCGTTCTTCTCCCCTACCATCCCGGCTTTCTCCCCGCGCAGCCCCCGCCGCAGACGTGGCGGCTGGTGGCGGGCGGCGAGACGTCGATGATGACGGAGGTCACGGCGCGCGGCTACGCGGCGTTCCCCGCCTCCGCGCTCATGTCGCTGGGTGCGCAGCTTTCCTACGGCGGCGGCGAGGTGACGGCGCGGTTGGGCGCGCGCGAGTTCCGCTTTCGCGTGGACTCGCCGGGGGTGCTGGCCGACGGGCGCCCGCTGATGATGGCCAACGCCGTCTATGCGTCCGAGGGGGCGGTGTACATCCCCGCGGAGTTCCTGTCCGCCATCCTGCCGCAGGCGGCGCCCGGCGCGGTGTCGGTGGATGCGAATGCGCGCATCGTCCAGGTGGATGCGGCGGGGCTGGCGGCGCTCCCCGCGGCTCCGGCACCCGCGGCGCCGGCGGCCGCGCTGCCGCAGCAGCGGCGGCTGGTGGTGATCGACGCGGGACACGGCGGGGTGGATCCCGGCGCGCGGGGGCCCGCGGGGACGCGCGAGAAGGACATCAACCTGATCATGGCCCGCCGCGTGGTGGAGATCCTTCGCCAGGACCCCACGCTGGACGTGCGCATGACGCGCAACCGCGACACGCTGATCGCGCTGCGCGACCGGCCGCGATTCGCCAACAGCTGGCGCGCGGAGGGGCAGCCGGCGCTCTTCATGTCCATCCACTGCAACGCCCACCCGGTGCGCTCCGAGACCGGCTACGAGACCTTCTTCCTTTCCGACGCGCGGACGGCCGACGCGCGGCGTGTGCAGCAGATGGAGGACGCGGCGGAGCAGTTCGAGGAGCAGCGCGGCGGCCCGCGCGGCCCGCTGGACTTCATCATGAGCGACCTTCGACAGAACCAGTACCTGCGCGAGAGCAGCGACCTGGCGGCGCTGGTGCAGGACCGGCTTCGGCAGGTGCACTCCGGGCCCAACCGCGGGGTGAAGCAGGCAGGGTTCGCGGTGCTGGTGGGCGCGTTCATGCCCGCGGTGCTGGTGGAGATCGGCTTCATCTCCAACCGCACGGAAGAGCAGATGCTGCTGGATTCGCAGCAGCAGGACATCATCGCGCGGCAGCTGGCCACCAGCGTGCAGGACTTCTTCCGCGCCACGGCGGGGCGGACGCCGCAGGCGGGAAATTAGGGACGCGGCGGAGGGCGGGCCCGATGAGCGGGTGAACCCGCCGCTGGGACAGCGATAAGCCCCGCACAAGGCTCGCGGAGCTCGCCAGGCGGGGCTTCAACCGCAGGGGATCCGCGTCTCTGGCGGCTCTGGAGAGTGTGTCATTCCGAGAGAGGCGCCGCGCGTAACCCTCTGTCGCGAAATAGATTGGCGCCGACCGAGGAATCTACTTTCTGCTGCTCGAAGCTGTTCGGCGCCACGATCCGGCGGCACCGTCCTCTCGCGGCGGCCGGCGATTCTCGCATGGCGGACAGTCGCGGTAGTGGGGAAGATGAGAGCCGTGGATGCACATCTGCCTGATCGCCCCGTGCTTCCTTGTGTTTCGGCGGGTGGCCGCGGGTTGGCGGATGGCGGCGCGCAAATCGCCTTGTGCAGCCGGCGACCTCCCACCCAACGCGCCGCGGATACCGATCATCGACCCCGATGTCGTGACGTGTCGGGGGAGCGAAGGATCCGCTCCTGATGCCGTACTCGAAGGGACTGCTCGATAGATGAAGACGAACCGGATTTTCCCCATCCTGATGGCGCTGCTGCTGGGCGTGCTCGCTCCGCGGGGGCTGGCGGCGCAGCAGGATGCGTCGTCGCTGGCGGGCTTCGTGGCGAACGTGTCTCGGCTCTGGGCCGCCGGCGACGCGGACGACATCGTGGCGCTGGCGCCGGAGGACGGGCGCATTCTGCTGGACCTGGCCGGCGAGGGCCCGGGCGAGGTGCAGCCGCGCAACGCCGCCGCCGCGCTCCGCCGCCTGTTCGCGGAGCGCGAGAACGTGAGCGTACGCGCCTCCCGCGTAACCGTCTCCGGCGGCACGCCGCTGCGCGGCTTCGGCGAGCTTACGTGGATCGCAAAGCCGCGCGGGGTGACGGACACGCTGTCGTCCGTCGTCTACATCGGCGCGGTGTGGGAGGATGGGGAGTGGCGGATTCGCGAGCTGCGGGTACTGAGGTAGTCCTTTCGTCATAGGCCGAGCGGGTAAGAACAGCCAGCACGGATATCATATCAAACGCCCGCCGGAACAGAGTTCCGGCGGGCGGTTTTCATCGATCGACACGTCCGGTGTTCATGCCCAGTTCGGTGGCGGGTCGGTCGGAGCAGGAGCAGGGCACGTCCTGTATAAGGAGCACTCACTCAGAGTGACTCTCCCCGCCATGCCAGCCACCCAGCCAGGGGTGGTGCCGCCACTGGAGTGCGGGTGGAACGACTCCACACACAAGCTGTCGGGGTTCAGGCTGTGCTTCTTCATGCATCCCTCGCTACGAATGAAGGGAACGACTGTACGCGCCTCAGCCGATGAGCGTGAGCGGACGTATCCCGACGATACTTGGGAAGTGGAACATTGTCAACGTACTTCATGTGCCTGCCCGAGAGGAGCCGGAATACTGCATCACCGCGATCGGATGGCGAATACCATCTCTCGACACCTGGTTGGAAGGTACGGACCCCGGACAGTCAATCGTTCGAAGGTGAAAGCTCTCTTCCACGGGCTGGACGGCGGCTTTTCGCGCGTGGACCGGCGTGGATGTCCGCCCCCGTCCATTGCGCACGTTCATCTCAGCAGGCGGGGCGGGGTTGACCATGTCGCGCGGGGGGGCTTACGTTCGGCGCGGGCGCCAGGCCCACGCGTTTTGATCCACCGAGCCCCAACCAGACCGCCCGGACACCGATGATGCAGGCCGACTCCCTCTCGTTGCAGTACATCCGGAACGAGTGGGCCGAACGCTTCAACGGGCCGGAGCTGGCCGCCACCGGCGGGCGGATCCTGGTGGGGTTCGTGGTGGCGTGGATGGCGTACTGGGGGCTGGTGCTGGTGCTGCGCCGCATCGAGCAGGCGCTGGCCAGCTCCACCACCGGCACCGTGAGCGCCCAGGAGCAGCGCACCCGCACGCTCATCAGCCTGCTGCGCAGCGTGGGCGTGGTGCTGATCGTGGTGCTGTTCATCTTCATGACCCTGGGCGCGCTGGGGGTGCAGCTGGGGCCGCTGCTGGCGGGCGCCGGCGTGCTGGGCCTCGCCGTCTCGTTCGGCGCGCAGTCGCTGGTAAAGGACGTGATCAGCGGGCTGTTCATGCTGTTCGAGAACCAGTTCGGCGTGGGCGACGTGATCCGCATCGAAGGGGTGAGCGGCGCGGTGGAGAAGATGACGCTGCGCGTGGTCGTTCTTCGCGACGTGCACGGGGTGGTGCACATCGTGCCCAATGGCGAGATCAAGAAGGTGAGCAACCTTACCCGCAGCTGGTCGCGCGCGGTGCTGGACGTGGGGGTGGCGTACAAGGAAGACCCCGACCACGTGATGGCGGTGCTGCGCGAGGTGGGCGCGGAGCTGTACGAGGACGAGAAGTGGCGGCCGCTGCTGGTGGAGCCGGTGGAGGTGCCGGGGATCGAGAACCTGGCCGACAGCGCCGTGACCATCCGGGTGATGGCCAAGACGCTGCCGCTCAAGCAGTGGGACGTGGCGCGCGAGCTAAGGCGCCGCATCAAGATCCGCTTCGACCGCGACGGGATCGAGATCCCCTACCCCCACCAGACCGTCTACTGGGGCGAGGGGCAGCAGCCGGCGCCCTTTCCGGCGATGATGCCCGCGCGCATCGGCGACACCGAGGTGGACGGCGCCTCCTTTCATTCACCCATGGCGGACGATGGCGACGACGGCGAGTAGCAGGCGATGTAGGTCGGCCCCCCGATAACGGCCACCCGGCACGGGCGCCCGCCGCCCGCGCGCGCTCATCATCGACTGCAATCCCGGACTTTTGACCATGCCCCTTCGCTTCTACAACACGCTCACCCGCCGCGAGGAAGAGTTCGTCCCCCTGCACGAAGGCAAGGTGGGGATGTACGCCTGCGGCCCCACGGTGTACGCGCCGCCGCACATCGGCAACATGCGCACGTTCTTCTTTGCCGACGTGCTGCACCGGTACCTGGAGTACCGCGGCTACGAAGTGCGCTTCGTGATGAACCTGACGGACGTGGACGACAAGACGATCCGCGGCGCGCTGGCGAAGAGCGTGTCGCTGAACGACTACACGCAGCCCTTCATCGACGACCTGTTCCGCAACTTCGAGCAGCTGGGAATCCAGCGCGCCGATGTGCACCCCCGGGCCACGGACTACGTGGAGGGGATGGTGGACGTCATCCGCCGGCTGGAGGAGCGCGGGCTGGCGTACGTGGCCGAGGGCTCCGTCTACTACGACATCTCCGAGTTCGCCGACTACGGCAAGCTCTCGAAGGTGGACGTGAGCGCGGGGCGCCGCGGCGAGCGCGTGGCGGCGGACGAGTACGACAAGGACGACGTCCGCGACTTCGTGCTCTGGAAGGCGGTAAAGCCCGAGGACGAGCAGGTGGGCGCGGCCTGGGACACGCCGTGGGGGCGCGGGCGGCCCGGGTGGCACATCGAGTGCTCGGCGATGGCGATGGCGGAGCTGGGGGAGACGTTCGACATCCACGCGGGCGGGGTGGACCTGATCTTTCCCCACCACGAGGACGAGATCGCGCAGAGCGAGGGCGCCACGGGCAAGCCGTTCGTGAGGTACTGGCTGCACGGCGAGTTCCTGCTGCTGGACGGCGGCAAGATGGCCAAGAGCACGGGCAACCTGTTCAACCTGCAGGACCTGGTGGACCGCGGGGTGGCGCCGTCGTCGGTGCGCTACCTGTTCCTTACGGCGCACTACCGCAGCAAGCTGAACTTCACCTTCGAAGGCCTGGCCGCCGCGGCCGAGGCGGTGCGCCGCATCCGCGACGCGCGCGACCGCCTGCGCGAGCACCCGGCGGTGCGCGACCCCGACCCGGCCGACACGCCCGTGCTGCACCCGGCGGCGGATGAGGCGCTGGCGGCGTTCACGGCGGCGATGGACCAGGACCTGAACAGCAGCGTGGCACTGGCGGCGCTGCACGAGCTGGTGAACCGCGTGAACGCGCGGCTGCACGAGCTGGGCTCGACGCCCATCAGCCACGCGGAGCGCGACGCGGCGCTGCGCGCGTTGGAGCGCATCGACGGCGTGTTCGGCTTCGTGGCGCTGGCGGATCGCGAGAACGTGGTGGACGACGACCTGACGGCGTGGGTGGAGGAGCGGCTGGCGGCGCGGCAGACGGCCCGCGCGTCACGCGACTTCGCCGCCGCCGACGCCATCCGCGACGAGATCGCCGGCCGCGGCGTGGTGATCGAGGACACGCCGCAGGGGACGCGCTGGAAGCTGGGGGTTTGAACTGCAGGGAATAGGGAACAGGGAATAGGGAATAGGGAATAGGGAATAGGGAATAGGAAATAGGGAATAGCGGGCGCACGTCGGCAGGCATCGAACTGCGTCCGCGGCGCCCCCTCCGCTCGCACAGGCTCGCACCTCCCCCCAAAACGACTGGGGAGGTTGGATTTTCGGCTGAGATCCTCGCGCTTCCGCCATCCTCTCTTCACGAATGACTGACGTACTCCCGACTGAGGCCCGGTTGTGGGAAAAGGCTCGGGAGTGCGGCGCGTGCGGGTCGGAGCGCTGGCGCGCGGCGGGTGAGGTGTGCGGAAAGCGTTACGCCCGCTGCGAGGCGTGCGGGGTGGTGCGCCTCTATGACCGCGTCGCCGTGGATCAACTGCACCGGCTGTACGCAGGCTACTATCCCGGCGCCGATCCCTCGCCGGACGAGCTGCGGCGCCAGCTGGACAACCCGACCTTCGCGCACCGGCGCCGGCGGCTGGAGTCGGAGGTGCCCGCGTCGCGGCGCCGCATCTTCGAGGTGGGATGCGGGGACGGCAACTTTCTGGCGTACCTGCGCGGGCACGGATGGGACGTGCACGGCTCCGAGTACGACGCGGAGACGGCGGCACTCGTCCGTCGGCGGCACGGCATCGAGCTGTTCGTGGGCGACGTGGCGGACGCGGTGCCGCCGGGCGCGCCGTTCGATGTAGCGGCCGCCTACCACGTGCTGGAGCACGTTTACCAGCCGGCGGAGTGGCTGGCGGCGGTGCGGCGGATGCTGGGGCCCGGCGGCATCCTCCACCTGCAGGTGCCCAACCAGGGCTCGCTCACGCGGCGGCTGACGGGGCCCGCGTGGGGGTCGGTGATGTTTCCGCAGCACGTCTACTTCTACACGCCCGGCACCCTGGCCGCGCTGCTGCGCCGCGCCGGCTTCGCGCCGCTGGCGACGACGACGTGGGACCCGTGGCACGGGCCGGGGACGGTCACCGGCTCGCTGGTGAACCAGGCGCGGCGGATGGCGGGGCGCGGGCTGCCGTGGTCCGATCCGCTGGAGGGGGAACGGACGGATGCGGCCGTATCCACCGAATCAGCGCCTGCCGCACGCCCACCAAAGCTCGTGCGTCGGATGCTGGACGCGGTGTCGGCGCGGCTGGCCCGTGCGGAGGCGCTGGCGGGGGCCGGCGCGGTGGTGGACGTGATCGCGCGAGTGGAATGAGCGGATCATCCGACATCACCCGTTCACCCGTTCACCCGTTCACCAACCGGGGTGGTGAGAATCGCCCGGCCTGATTAGCTTTGTCGACTGTTCCGCCACCTTAGCTCAGCTGGTAGAGCACCGCACTTGTAATGCGAAGGTCGTCGGTTCGATTCCGACAGGTGGCTCTCGTGGACGGAAAACCCCGGCCGCGCGCGATTGCGCAACCGCCGGGGTTTTAGTATGTTTACGGCCTCTGCACGCGGTTTTTCGTGCGGATGCGCGGGAGTAGCTCAGTTGGTAGAGCGTCAGCCTTCCAAGCTGAATGTCGCGGGTTCGAGTCCCGTCGCCCGCTCTCGAAAGTCCTGCTAATGCGCTGGTCTATCCCATGGCCGGGAAGCGGAGACGGTCAGGTGTGTGTACTCTCTTTGCGTGCCCTGGGATGTGCTCGAC
>DASTVC010000501.1:0-6807 GCA_035759295.1 Longimicrobium sp.
GGTTGATTGGCACTGCTTTCTCTCGGTCTGGTTCGTCACGTGGGCACCGGCGAAGATACAGCCCCCGCCCCGCCCGGCAAGCGCGCGCACTTCCCCGGCGAACTGCGGACAACGCCGAAATCCTGCCGTCCGCCGGCGCCCCCTTACTCGCCTCAGGCTCGCACCTCCCCCAAAAACCCCTGGGGGAGGTGGACTTCAATCCCGCTCCGACCTGCCGATGCGCCAGAGTCCGCGACGGCGCACCAGCCCTTCCCCTGCATCAACCTTCCCGCAGGGTTTTTGGGGGGAAGGTGGGCGGGTGGTGCCCGCCCGGATGGGGGCACGCCGCGGCTGGCGAGCGCACCATGCAAGAAGCGCGGAGAGGCGTCCCGCTCCTCTCCGCGCCTGCGTGTGAGACGTGTGTCCGTCTGCCGCGATCTACTGCGTCACTGGATCGTTCACCTGGCCGATGAACAGCAGCGCGCCCGTCTGGTCGTCGCGGACGACGACCAGGAAGGGACGGTCGACGACGAAGGAAACGGGCTGGGGCGGCGCGCTGGTGGTTCGCATCTCGATACCGGTGACGGCGGCGGCCTCGGTGCCCTCCTCGTTGACCTCGATGAACACCTTCTGCTTGGCCTCGCTCACGTAGACGTTGCCGCGCGCCAGGTACTCCGCCGGAAGCATGGCTCTGAAGTTGGCACGCACCTGGTTGAACGCGTCCGCCATCCCCATCGCCTGCAGCGGCCGGTTGAGCCCGGACTCCACGTTCACGCGGTACTTCGGCATCACCACCCGAACCTCGCGCGCGCCGCCGAAGCCGCCCATCCACTCCGCCCACGCGTCCGGCGTCAGCCGCCCTCGCAGCGCCGCGACGGAGGACGCTTCATCCGGCAGCAGCACATACATCGCGAAGCGGCCGCCGCGGTACGGCAGGCGCACCGCCTGAAATCCCTCGCCGCGCAGGTAGCCGTACTCGCCCGTGCGCTGCATCATCGGCCGCTGCACGGTGCGGCCGCCGGGGGCGTGGAACGGCATCGGCCGGGTCTGACTGGCCACGAACTCGTCCTGCCAGCGGCCCTTGAAGTAGACGGCGTTCATCAGGTACAGCACCAGGTCCGCGTCCAACGGCCCGTCCTCTACCATCCGGGTGATGCGGCCGCGGGTATTGTCGCTCGCCCACCGGTTTATGCGCACCGCCGCCTCGGGCGTGGCGAAGTCCAGCGTGGCGACCTCGGCGTCGTAGAAGCGGCGGCTGCGCTCCATGAACGCGGGAAGGAACGGCACCCCCTGCCGCGCCCACAGCGAGTTGGCGATGGCCAGCTCCACGTCGCCGCCGCGCAGCGCCTCGGTCAGCGCCGCGTTGGTGGTGTTGAGCGCCGCGGCGTCCATCCCCGTGGCCAGCGTGCGCTGGATGCCGGCCAGCGTCTCGCCCTCCGCGCCGTTGGCCAGCATGCTGATGGCCAGCCCCGCGCTCAGCGGTGAGATGACCACGTTGTCGTTGGGTCGCGCGTCGGCCAGCTGGCGGAACAGCTCCAGCCCGAACGCCCCGTAGTCCGCCGTCACGAACCCGGGTGTCTGCGACGGGGGCACCTGCCAGGGGCGCGTGTCCAGCGGGCGGGCATCGCGCGCATCCGGCTTCTTGGGCTCGCGGTTCTCCACCTTGTCCTCCTGTGCCGAGGCGCAGGCCGCGCCCAGCGTGAGCAGACACGCCGCCGCCAGCGGCCGAATGAGAAACGAGCGCATGGACCCCTCCCCGGGCTCTGTCGTGGATGAAGCGGCACAGGTGTACCCGGCGGATGGGGTGCGGGGTTCCCACGCGTGAAGTACGTGACGTGCGTGAAGTGCAGAAGTGCGAGGTGCGGGGTATGAGGAGTGCGGATGCAGAGAGTGGGGATGATTGAGGCCGCGCACTGGGAGGGAGCGATGCGGATGAAGATGCAGAGTATGGTTGCGGCGGCGCTGATGGTGGCGGTGCTGGTGGCGTGCGGGCCCTCGGGCCAGTCGGGGCCGGGGCGCGGAAACGCGCGCCTGCTGACGGCGCAGGAGATCGAAGCGAGTCCCACCACCAACCTGTTCGACGTGGTGCAGCGGCTGCGGCCCGCGTGGCTGACGGCCAAGTTCCAGGGCGGCTCACGCGGCTTCCCGGCAGTCTACGTAGGCTCGCAGCGCTCTGGCGACATCGAATACCTGCGCACCGTGAATACCGGCAACGTACTCGAGGTCCGCTACTTTGACCCCATCGACGCGGCTTCTCGCTTCGGCCGCAACGTGCCCTTCGGCGCCATCCAGATCATCCTCGACATCGGCGGCTGACGCGCAGGTAGCCGGGACGAGAAAGCCGCTCCGTGGGGGCGGCTTTTTGTCAAGCTATCTAGCGACCGTACGCCAATTTTACTCCTACCACTACGCCGATTCTACCTCCTGCATTACGACGATACTACTTGTAATATTACGCCGATCCTACTAGCATTGCTACGCCAATACTACTTTCATCCGATACATCCTTCTCACGGGGGGCATGAGCGATGGGGGAAATCGGACCGCGGGACGCAGCACTGGCGTGGTGGCAAGAGCAGATCGAGCGCGAAAATTACGCGGGCAGGGCTGAAGATTCGCCGGACGCAGCCGCGCAAAGATACCTGCGCGAAAACGCTCTGCTCGCGCTGACGCCGGGTGGATGGGGGTGGGTGGTGCTTGGACCCGCCCATTCCGACGCCGACTCTGCGCTACGCCAGAACTACTGGCGGCTGGTCCGCGAGATCCTGCGCACTTATGCACCGGCGGCCATCGACCGCATCTCCGCGGTGCGCCTGTTCATGGGCGAAGCGTCCACGCCGCCGCTGTTGCACGTGACGCACGCCTCCAATGCCAGCGAGCGCAAGATGGAAGTGGTGCCGGGACTCACCATCGCCATCCGTCCGCTGCCCCCGCGGGCAGAGAGTCAGCTTGTCGTCGACGAGATGGAGGTCGACGGCGTTGCGCTGGCGGTTGTTCCACCGCCGCGCGTGCTGCTCTCGCTCACGGTGACGGACATTCGCGACCACCGGGATCTGGTGCTCACCTGGCTGCAGAGCCTGGTCCTCTCACAGCCCGAGCTGGAAGAAGCGTACGAGCGCGATCCACGGCCGGTGCTGCTCGCGCGGATGGGACATCTGGCGGAGGGGGTGGGGAACCGGCGGCTGGCGGAGCAGGTGGGGCGGGTGGTGAATGCGTTCCAGCGCAACCGCCCCAGCCGCACCATCACGGGCGTGGGCCGCGAACTGGTCATCCCCCACTACATCTCCACCCAGCCGTCGCTACGCGAGCCGTGGCTGGACCGGTTTCGCGCCAAGCTTGCCCGCGCGGCAGAGGTGGGGGCCAGGGTGGTTCGCGAGAGTGATGTGGACCTTACCCCCGCCCCGCGCGCCGTCGTTCTGCGGCAGGCGCGGACGGCCAAGGCAGAAGACACGTACCACTCCACCACCATCGAGGGATACCGTATCACGCGCGAACACGTGCGCGCGGTGCTGGCCGGCGCGCCGCTCAACAGCCCCGACCGGGCAGAGATGGAGCGGTTGATGGCGGTGAAGGGCTACTCGCAGGCGTTCGAGCGCACGCTGCAGTTCGTTACCGACGCACCCGACCTTGTGCGTCTGTCCGAAGCGATGGTCCTGGACCTGTTCGTAGAGTTGTGGGGCCCCTCGGTGGACGCGCAGATCATGACCACCGCCGAACTACGGGGATGGAGGCAGGCGCCCGTGTACATCCGCGGCAGCAGCTACGTGCCACCTGCACCCGCCAAGGTGCCACAGATGATACGCGTGTGGGCGGATACGATGAACGGGATGGAGGTGGACGGGGTGACCCGCGCGGCCGTCGCGCATTGGGCGTTCGTCCACGTGCACCCATTCATGGATGGCAACGGGCGGCTGTCCCGGCTGCTGATGAACCTGATCCTGTGCTCGGCGCGGCTGCCGTGGACGATCATCCGCGCAGAAGAGCGGCGGGAGTACTTCGACGCACTGGAACAGGCGGACCTCCGTGAGGACTACGCGCCGTTCGCCCGCTTCATCGCGACACGCGTAAGGCGGGCGATGGAGAGTGGATCATGAGTCCTGGGCCGCTACTTTGTGGGGAGCAGGATCACTGTAGGCTAACGAGTAGGATTGGCGTAGCCATCTAAGTAGGATTGGCGTAGACGCGCGAGTAGGGTTGCCGTAGCGGATCAATCCACCTCGCCGATGCCGTGCAGCGATACCCGGACCCAGTCGACAAGGGGGCGGGCGGCACGGAAGGAGTCGGTGAGCCAGGAGAGGGCGTCGTCGTGCGGGGCGGTGCGGACGTCGCGCTCGCGCCAGACGATGAAGCTCTTGAGCTTGATGTACTCGATGAGCGGCGTGGCGTCGCTGTAGCCGCGCGGCGGACGGGTAAGGCGGTCGCCCTGCAGGTCGCCGAACGTCTTCTTGAAGCCGCGCGAGCGCAGCACCTTCTGCAGCCGCTGCGGGTGCTCGGCGATGGAGTCGCGCAGGCGCGCGAGCGTCCTGGGCTCCGGCATCCAGATGCCGCCCGCGGCCAGCATGGTGCCGGTGTGGTCGATCTCCAGGTAGTAGCCCGGTGGCCCGCCGCGTCGGTTCTGCTCGCTGATGTGCGCGCTGAACGTGGTCTTGTACGGCGACTTGTCGTTGCTGAACCGCACGTCGCGGTAGATGCGGAACATGCAGTCCCTGGGGTCCTTCCACCGCAGCCCCTCGTCCCACTCCGCGATGGCCGCGATCGCCTGGCCCACGAACGCGGCGAAGTCCTCGCGCAACGCCTGGTATTCCGAACGGTGCGCCTCGAACCACGCGCGTTCGTTGTTTTCCGCCAGGTCGGCCAGGTACGCGGTAAGCCGAGGAAAATCCATCGTCCGATCCTCAAAAAAGATTCACGCGGGGGAGAAGAGAGAGGACGCGGAGAAAAACCTCTGCGTCCTCATCGTTATCTCCGCGTCCTCCGCGTGAACTTTTCTTTTCGTGGCCTCCGCCGCAAGCCTCAGCTGGTTTCCGACCAGAACTGGGCGAGCAGGTTGGCGGCCACACGCAGGCGGTACGCGGCGGTGGAGCGCACGTCATCGATCGGGCGGATTTCCTGCTGCAGCACGCGTTGCGCCTCTTCGATGGACGAGCCCGCCGCCAGCGCGTTCTCCGTCTGCGTCAGCCGCACGACGGTCGCGGCCACGCTGCCCAGCGCGATGCGCGGACGCGGCCCGCGGACGCCGGCGATTACCACCTTGCTGATGGCCTGCGCGGCGCGGGTGCCCACCTTCCGGAACCACTGCGCGCCCTCCACCGGCGACACCTCGACTGCTACGATCAGCTCGTCGGGGCGGATGACGGTGGCGCGATAGCCGGTGTAAAGCTCGTTGAACGCCACCCGCCGCTCGCCCGTCAGGCTGCGGAGCACCACGACCGCGTCCGCCGCGGCCAGCACCGGGAGCGAGTCGCCCGCCGGTGAGCCGTTGGCGATGTTGCCGCCGATCGTCCCCCGGTTCTGGATCTGCACGCCGCCCACTTCGCGGGAGGCGGCGACGAGCATCGGCAGGTGCTCCCAGACAACGGGGGAGCGCTGCAGCTCCGTGTAGGTCGCGAGCGCGCCGAGGCGAAGCGTTCCATCCGCCAGGCGCTCGATGCCGCGCAGCTCGTCCAGCCCCCACAAGTTCAGATAGCGCCGCGCGGACTGCGTGCCGAACTGAAGCTGCACGAAGATGTCCGTGCACCCCGCCAGCGGCATCAGCGGCGCGTGCTGCCGGAGCATGCCAAGCGCGTCGTCCAGCGAGCGCGGCTCCAGCAGGTCCATCGACGAAACGGCGGACTTCACGACGCCCCCTTCACCGCGGATCCATCCTCCACCGCGCGGTAGATGGCCTCGTATCCCGTGCAGCGGCACAGGTTGCCGGCCAGCCCACGGCGGATGTCCTCGAACGAAGGATTCGGGCCCAGCGCCACGGCGGCCATGATCATCCCCGGCGTGCAGATGCCGCACTGCGCGCCGCCCAGCTCCGCGAACGCCTTCTGCAGCGGGTGCGCGCCCTGCAATCCTTCGATGGTCACCACCTCCGCGTCCCGCACCTGGGCGAAGGGGACCAGGCAGCTGACGACGGGCACGCCATCCACCAGCACGGTGCAGGCGCCGCACTCGCCCTCGCCGCATCCCTCCTTGCTGCCGGTGAGCGCGCACTCCTCGCGCAGCACGTCCAGCAGCCGCTTCATGGGCGGCGCATCGACCTCCGCGGTGCGGCCGTTCAGCGTGAAGCGCATGCCACCTCCATCACCGCCTCGGGGATCGCGGGGATCGCGCGCACGTCCAGCCCCAGGTGCCGGATGGCGTTGACCACGGCCGGCGCCGGCCCGTCGATGGGCATCTCGCCCACCCCCTTGGCCCCGAACGGCCCGTAGCTGCTGGGATTTTCCAGGATGATCACGTCCAGGCGCGGCGTATCCAGCGTCGTGGGAATCGTATAGTTGGTCAGCTGCCCGTTGGCCATGGCGCCGTCGCGCATTACCACGTGCTCGTTGAGGGCCCAGCCGACGCCCTGCGCGGTGCCGCCCTCGATCTGCCCCTCCACCAGCAGCGGGTGGATGGCCTTGCCGATCTCGTGGACGACGGTGACGCGCAACGGACGCACCTCGTAGGTCACGGGATCGAGCTCCACCTCGGCCACGTCGCACCCCCAGCCGTAGGTGGCGTAGGCGTCGCCCGTGTACTCGGTGTCGTTCCAGCTGATCTCGTGCGGCTTCTCGTACTGGCGGGTGACCAGGAGCGGGCCGTGCTGCCGTGCGTACTCCTGCGGCGTCATCGTGCCGATCT